>JASHWW010000070.1 GCA_030043855.1 Thermoplasmata archaeon | reverse complement strand
ACGAGTAGGGCGGCGGAGACGACGACCACCTTCCCCGAGAAGGCGACGTCCGACATTTTCGGGAGCATCGGGAGGCCGGCCCGCGCGTAGTCGTCCTTGAGCCGGAGCGCGAGGCTCCAGAAGTGCGGCGGCGTCCAGAGGAAGACGAGGAGCGCGAACGCGAGGACGCCGGGCGTCCATCCGCCGACCGCGGCGGCGCTTCCCGCGAGCGCCGGCGCGCTGCCCGCGAACCCGCCGACGACGATGTTCCAGCTCGACCGGCGCTTCAACCAGAGCGTGTAGACCGCGACGTAGGTGACGCCGCCGAGGAGGATCGAGACGGCGGTCAGCGGGTTCAGGAGGACGGCGGCCGCCCCGATCCCGACGCCGAGCAGCCCGAGCCCGACGACCGCGACCGCGGCGGTCGGGGCGATCCGCGCCTCGGCGAGCGGGCGGTGCTGGGTCCGGCGCATCCGCACGTCGAGGTCGCGGTCGAGGTAGTGGTTGAGCATCGCCGCCCCGGCGCTGGCGCTCGCGCCCGTCGCGACGAGGGTGCCGAGCCGGGCGAGGTTGACCGACCACGGGTCGGCGAGCAGGAACCCGCCGACCGCGACCAGGCAGATCAGCGCCGTGATCCCGGGTTTCGCGAGCGTCACCCAGTCGCCGAGCGTCCCCGTCGGGCGGGCGAGCCCGACACCGGGCAGCGCGGCGGTCGGGGTCGCGACCGACGTCCCCATCGGGCCTCGAGGTCCCTAACCCGTCCGGGCCGGCGTACGGGGCGTGGGGGCCGGAGCGGGCGTCGACGGGGTCGCGACCGCGGACGGGGTCTCCTCGCTCGCGCGCCGCGCCCACTCGAGCCACCGCTTCGGGACGTCCCGCAGGTTCGACAGCAGGACGAGGATCAGGAGGAGTCCGAAGAGGGCGGTCGCGATCGCGAGGTGGACGAGGACGAACTCCGGCCGGAGGTCGCTCTCGACGACGAGGCCCCCGAGCAGCGCCTCGGTCACGACCAGCCCGAACGCGACGAAGCTCAGGCGCAGCAGGACGCGCCGGTTCCGCTCGTAGGCGATCCCGAGCACCGCCAGGAGGAGGATCGAGACGGAGAGGAAGAAGGCGGAGACGCGATGGCTCCACTCGACCGCCTGCCCGCCCACGAACGCGGGGAGGAGGTTGTCGCCGGGATCGCACGTCGGCCAGTGCGGGCAGGCGAGGCCGTCGCCGCTCGCCATCACGTTCCCGCCGAGGAGGATCGTCGAGTAGCAGAGGACGGCCCCGAAGATGGCGGCGATGCGGAAGAGGTCGTGGCCGCGCATCGGTCCTCTACGGGGCCTCCGCGACGGGGGCGGCGGTCGGCGTGGGGACCGGGCCGGAGTGGGGGGCCCGCGACGGAAGGGGGGCCGACGCGGGCCCCGTCATCGTGGACGGGAGCTCTTCGCCCCACGGGTCGGCGGTCGCCACCGGCTCGCCGGCGTAGTAGCTGTACACCATGTTGAACAGGAACACCAGTTGACCTATCCCGAAGATGTACGCACCGAGGGACGAGAGGAAGTTGAGCGCCTGGAAGTTGCCCGTCCAGAGGTAGGTGTAGACCCGGCGGGGCATCCCCTCGGCCCCCAGGATGAACATCGGGAACAGCAGGACGTTGACCCCGACGTACGTCAGCAGGAAGTGGACCTGGCCGAGCTTCTGGTTGTACCAGCGGTGGGTCAGGATCGGGTAATAGAAGTAGATCCCGGCGAAGATCGCCATCAGCGTCCCGCCCAGGAGGATGTAGTGGAAGTGGGCGACGACGAAGTACGTGCCGTGGTAGAGGTAATCGATCGGGATCGAGGCGAGCAGGAGGCCGGAGAGGCCGCCGATGACGAACCCGGTGATGAACGCGACGCAGAACCACATCGGGACGGCCATCCAGATGCGGCCGCCCCACAGCGTCGCGACCCAGTTGAACGTCTTCACCGCCGACGGGACCGCGATCGCCATCGTGGCGAGCATGAACACGAAGCGGACGTTCGTCGCGATCCCCGTGACGAACATGTGGTGCTCCCAGACGGCGAACGACAGCACCGCGAACGCCCCGAGGGAGATCGCCATCGCCCCGTAGCCGAAGATGTCCTTGCGCGCCAGCTTCGGGATGATCGTCGAGACGATCCCGAACGCCGGGAGGACCATGATGTAGACCTCGGGGTGCGCGAAGAACCAGAAGATGTTCTGGTAGAGCAGCGCCCCGCCGAGCGGGGTGCCGTTCGTCGCCGCGAGGATGTGCGTCCCAAAGTTGCGGTCCGAGAGGACCATCGTGAGGCCGATCGAGAGCGACGGGAGCGCGAAGATCAGGAGGACGGAGTTGATCAGCGTCGCCCAGACGAAGAGCGGCATGTTCCAGTAGTGGACGCCGGGCGCCCGGTGCTTCAGGATCGTGACGAGGAAGTTCACGGCCCCGAGCATCGAGGAGATCGTCAGGATGTGGAGCCCCAGGATCCACAGGTCGACGCCGTACGGGTTCGGCCCGAACGTCTCGATCGAGAGCGGGACGTAGCCGGTCCACCCGGCGTACGCGTTCGAGAGGATCAGGATGACCCCGGCGGGCGGGATCAGCCAGAACGCGATCGCGTTGATCCGCGGGAGCGCCATCTCCCGCGAGCCGATCATCGACGGGACCAGGTAGTTGCCGAACCCGGCCAGGGTCGGCATGATGAACATGAAGATCATCAGAACCCCGTGCATCGTGAACAGGGTCGAGTAGACGTCCGGGGTGATCCCGAGGGTCGTCTGCGGGTCCATCCCCAATCCCTGGACGACGCCCAGGTCGGTGCGGATCAGGATCGCGTAGATCCCGCCGATGAAGAAGAACAGGATCCCGGTCGCGATGTACATCAGGCCGATCCGCTGGTGGTCGGTCGTGAACAGCCACTTCTTGATCGTCGGGACGAGCCAGGCGCCGTGGTAGCTGAACGCCCAGAAGAGGAACGCCGCGAAGCCGGCGATGAGGCCGACCTCGACGAAGGTCGTCGTGACGTCTACCATCCGG
>JASHWW010000069.1 GCA_030043855.1 Thermoplasmata archaeon | reverse complement strand
GAACCGAGCGCGACTCCCTGGGACCCCGCGAGGTGCCCGACTCCGCGTACTGGGGGATCCAGTCGCTCCGGGCCCGCGAGAACTTCCCCGTCAGCGGCCTCGCCGCTTCGCCCCATCTGATCCGGGCGTACGCGCTCCTCAAGCTCGCCGCCGTGCGGGCGAACGTCGCGCTCGGAGGGCTCGACGCGGAACGCGGGGCGGCGCTGGCCCGCGCGGCGGAGGAGATGGCCGACGGGAAGTTCCGCGCCGAGTTCGTGGTCGACGTCTTCCAGGCCGGTGCGGGCACGTCGTTCCACATGAACGTCAACGAGGTCCTCACGAACCGCGCTCTGGAACTTCTGGGCAAACCGCGCGGCGACTACGCGACGTTGAGCCCCAACGATCACGTCAACCGGGGGCAGTCCACGAACGACACGTACCCCTCGGCCGCCCAGGTGGCGACGCTCTTCGCGCTGCGCGGGGTCCGGGAGGCGGTCGGGGTCCTGGCGGCGAGCTTGCGGGCGAAGGCGAAGGAGTTCGCCCCGCTCCCGAAGGCCGGTCGCACGCACCTCAAGGACGCCATGCCCGTGACCCTGGGGGCCGAATTCGGGGCGTACGCTTCCGCCCTGGAGCACGTCCTCGAGACGCTCCCGCCGATCGAGCGGGCGCTCGCCGAGCTCCCGCTCGGGGGGAGCGCGGTCGGCAGCGGCGTCAACAGCGTCCCGGGGTTCCGGGCGAAGGCGGTCGCGGAGTACGCGCGCCTCACCGGACTGCCGCTCTCCGTCGCCCGCGACCCGTTCGAGACGATGCAGAGCCGCTGGTCGCTCGGTGCCGCTTCGGGCTGGCTCCGGACGCTCGCGCTCGAGCTCGTCCGGGTGGCGAACGACCTGCGTCTGCTCGCGAGCGGACCGGCGACCGCGCTGGACGAGATCCGGCTGCCCGAGATCCAGCCCGGATCCTCGATCATGCCCGCGAAGGTGAATCCGTCCGCCGCGGAGTGCCTCGACATGGTGGCGTTCCACGTCCTCGGGGCCGACGCAGCCACCGCCTACGCGGTGCAAGCGGGCCAGCTCGAGATCAACGTGATGATGCCGCTCGCCGCGTACGAGGTCCTGTTCGCGGCGGAGATCCTCACGAACTATCTCCCGGTCTTCGCCCGGACCTGCGTCGACGGGATCGGGGCGAATCCGGTGCGCCTCGAGCGGTACCTCCTCGAGTCGGCGGCGCTCGCCACCGTGCTCACTCCGAAGCTCGGGTATCTCAAGGTCGCCGAGCTGCTGCACGAGGCCGAGCGGACCCGACGGCCGATCCAGGAGCTCCTCGTCGCCCAGCAACTGCTGACGCCGGCGGAGGTCGACGCCCTGCTCGGTCCGGCGGCGCTGCTGAAGCTCACCCGACCGGTCGAGTAACCCGGGCCCCCCCGTCAGGTTAAGTCCCCTCTCGGTCGTCCGACGGCACCTTCGCGATGGCAACCATCGAGGAAACGGCGGCGGCGCTCGGGAACCAGGCGTCCGGGGAGTTCCGGCGCGCGACCGAGGTGCTGGGAAAGGTCGGGCTGACGACCTACGAAGGACGGGCGTACATCGCCCTGGTCGCCCGGGGCGTCGGGGACGCCGCGACGCTCGCCGCGGCGGCCGGGATCCCCCGGACGAGCGCCTACAAGGTCCTCGAGTCGCTCGCGGAGAAGGGATACGCGCAGCCGACCGGCGGCAAGCCGATCCTCTTCCGGCCGACCCCGCCGCTCGACGTCGCCGAGTCGCTGAAGGGGGCGATCCAGGAGGTATTCGAGCAGCTCGCGCAGCTCCACCGCGTGGTCGCCGAGCACGGGGAGCCGCAGCTCGTCTACCTGCTCTCCGGCCGGGAGAAGGTCGTCCAGAAGATCGGCGACCTGCTCGACCAGTCGACCCGGACGTTCATCCTCACGACCCCGCAGGTGGCGGAGATCCGCGACGACCTCGGGAAGAAGATCCAGCACGCGGTCAAGCGCGGGGTCGTCGTCACGTTCGTCACGGCGCCGCTCCAGCGGGTCCCCGAGGGGGTCGCGTACGTGGCCCGGGAGAACCTGCTCGCCACCGAGGTGCTCGCCGACGGGGAGCACGCGCTCCTCGCCGCGCCGGGCCTCGACGCGTGCGGGTTCACCGACAACCCGATCCTGACGGCCCACCTCAAGCAGTTCCTCGAGGTGGTCCTCGAGAAGGGGCCCGGGGCCGGGCCCGCGTGAACCGAGCGACGGCCGAGCGACGTTCGCCGCGCACGGCCCCCGCCGAACGCGTCCGCCGGAGACTCGCCGCGCAGGCGGGCGAAGCGGTGGCCCGGGAGATGCCCTCCGGCTATCAGCGGATGGGCCGCGTGCTCCTGCTCCGCCTGCCGGCGACGCTCCGTCCGTACTACCCGCTCCTCGGCGAGGCGTGGCGCGCCGAGCTCGGCATCGCCACCGTCCTCGTGCGCGCGGGCCCGGTCGAGGGGGAGCTCCGACGCCCGTCGGTGGAGATCGTCGCCGGCACCGAGACCGAAACGCAGGTCGTCGAGCACGGCGTGGTCTACCGGTTCGACGCCGCGCGGATCCTGTTCGCCCAGGGGAACCGGGCCGAGCGGCAGCGGGCCGGACGGCTCGTGCAGCCCGGCGAGACGGTCGTCGACCTGTTCGCGGGGATCGGCTACTTCGCCGTCCCCGCCGCCCGCACCGGCCCCGCGACCCGGGTGCTGGCGGTCGAGAAGAACCCCGCGTCCTTCGCGTACCTGCTGGCGAACGCCCGGGCGAACGGGGTCGCCGACCGGATCGACGCCCGGCTCGGCGACAATCGCGAGGTGTCGCTGCCGCCCGGGGAGGCCGACCGCGTCTTCCTCGGGTACCTGCCCAGCTCCGTGCCGTGGGTCGAACGGGCGGTCTCGCTCGTGCGGGCCGCCGGGGGGTGGCTCCACGTCCATGCGGTGGCCGACGCCCGGACCGCCCGCGCGCACGCCGAAGCGGCCGTCGCCGCGACCCTGGACCGCCTCGGTGCCGAGCGGCTCGCCCCGTTGCGGTCGCGCGAGGTCAAGCCGTACGGACCGGGCCGCACCCACGTGGTGGTCGACGCCCGGATACGAGCCGGGTCGGTCCGCTAGCGGGCGGCCGGAGCGGCCGCCCGCAGCTGCGCCATCGCCCGCGGGAACGACGCCTCGAACCGGGCGATGTCCGCCGACGGGTTGGAGAACGAGGCGCGCACGAACCGGCCGCCGTACTTCGGCGAGAGGTAGTTGCCCGCCCGGACGAACACGCCGTCGCGGAGCAACATCTCCTCCTGCAGCGCTTCGGGTCGGACCCCGGTCTCGGCGATGTCGAGGACCGTCATGTTGGCCCGCGACGGGTCGACCGGGAGCGAGACGCCGTCGACCGAGCGGGCGCACTCGCGGATCCGGGCGAAGTTCGCGCGGGTCTGCCGCACGACGTCCCCGATCCAGGTCGACTTTGTCCGCAGCGCCGCGGTCGCGGCGGCCTGGGCGAGCACGTTGACGCCGAGGTCGTTGGTGTTGAACCGGGCGATCGCCCGCACGCGGTCCGGCCGGGCGAGCAGCCCGCCGAGCCGGAGCCCCGCCAGACCGCAGTTCTTCGAGACCGACCAGATGGTCACGGTCTCCTCGGGCGCGAACTCGGCCGCGAGCGCGTGCCCCTCGGAAAAGTCGCGATAGGTGACGTCGTTGAGGAGCGTGACGTGGTGGTCGTGCGCGATCTCCGCGATGGCCCGGACCTCGTCGCGCGGGTACCCCGAGCCCAAGGGGTTCAACGGGTCGATGAGGAGGATCATCTTCGTCTTCGGCCCGATGGCCTCGCGGACGCGGTCCGACGTGAGGCGGTACGGGGAACGGTAGATGTCGAGGTTGACCGTCCGCGCGCCGCACAGTTCGACGAACCGGTGGATGATCAGGTAACTCGGGTCCGAGGCGACGACCTCATCGCCGGCCCCGAGCAGGGCCCGCGTCGTCATGTAGAGGGCCTCGGTGCCGCCACCGGTCAGGAACGGAACGAGGTCGTCCCGTCCGAAGTCGGCCCGGACCAGGTCGAGCAGCTCCGGATCGCCGGCCGCGTACGGGTACCCCTCGTGCCGTCGGGTCCGCAGCGCCTCGTCGACCGCCCCCTCGATCACCCCGTGCGGCACGAGGTGGTTCGTGTTCTGCGAGAGCCACGCCACCTCGAGCCGGTGCGCGTGCGCGTAGCGGAACGCATCGAACGGAGCGTCGGGCACGCTCGGCGACCGGGCCCGCGGGCTTAACGACTTTGGGTCGCGGGGCCGCCGGCCTCGGCGAGAAACGCGGTCACGATGCCCATCGACTGCGGCCGGCCCTCGGCGCGAACGTACCCCGAATCCCGGAGCAATCCGAGCAGTGCCTCGCGCGGGGGTAGGGAGCGGAGCGACTCGGGAAGGTAGCGGTACGGTCCCTCGCTCGCGACCGCGGCGCCGAGCCACGGGACGACCCGGTCGAAGTAGGCGTGGAACAGTCGGCCCACCGCGGGCGACAACGGTTCCGTGATCTCGAGGGTGAGGAGGGTGCCGCCCGGCCGAAGGACCCGTCGCATCTCCCGGAACGCGGTCCCGAGGTCGGCGAGGTTGCGCGCGACGAACGCATTGGTCACGAGATCGAAGGTGGCGTCCGCGAACGGGAGGCGAAGGGCGGTCGCCCGGGCGAAGGCGAGGCGGGGCCCCTCGGCGGACCGCCGCAGCACGTGGGCGGCGTGGACGACCATCGCCGCGGTGAAGTCGGTCGCGACGACCGTGGCCCCCGCGTGATGGCGGGTGACGAGCCGCGCGAGCTCCCCGGTCCC
>JASHWW010000068.1 GCA_030043855.1 Thermoplasmata archaeon | reverse complement strand
CAGGCGGAGGTGACCGGCGGAACTCCCCCGGATCGGTTCGTCTACTCCGGACTCCCGTCGGGCTGCGCCTCGAGCAACCTCAGCGCGATCGGATGCGCCACCAACGAAACGGGGACCTTCTCGGTGGAGGTTGGCGTTCGGGACTCTACGGGTGAGTCGGCGTACGGCGACCTGAACTGGACAGTGGTTCCTCCCCCCTCGGTCGGCAACCTGACGATCTCGCCATCGATTCCCGTGGCCGGGGAGCCGACCCACCTCGTACTTCTCGAATCTCACGGGGTCCCGCCGTTTTCGGTCGAGTGGACGGGCTTAACTTCGGCCCCGACGCGGTCCGAATTGTCCCTCAACTGGACTCCGGAGTCCCCCGGTCGGTACCTCGTGATCGCCAACCTCCTGGATGCGGACGGGAGGAACTCAACCGGCGCTTTTCAGATCCTCGTAACCGCCCTCCCCAATTCGGCGTCCGTCATCTCGTGGGAGTGGCCGGCGGTGTCCGGGGGCGTCGCCGCGGCCGCGATCGCCCTGCTCTGGGTCGCAGGTCGGCGTCGACCCGTACCCTCGGACGGCGGGCCGGAGCGGCAGGCGGAGCCCGCCATCGAGACGGGCCACGACGACGAGGCTTCGGCCCCCTGAGCGGGGGCCGCACTCGAATCCCGCTCCGACGTGGTGTCGACCGTGCGTGATCGGCCATTGGACCCATGAGCACGCGACGGTAGAGGCACTCGAGTGCCGCTGGCCAAGCTCAGAAGCCGGCGGTCCACCTCAAGTCGTGACCGGACCGCCTTCCAAGGGCCTGGTACGTCGAAGGAACGGACACACCGCGGATGTCCGTGGGATGCGGGACGAAACGATTTATAGCCGGTTCCGGGTCCAACGCCGTCTCCTGTCGAACCGTTGGGTGTTCGAATGTCCTCCATGAGGCGCCGTGTCCTGGTCCTCGGCCTCGACGGCGGTACGTTCGACCTGCTCGACCCGCTCGCGAAGGCGGGGGATCTGCCGTTCCTCGCCGGTCTCTCGAAGAGCGGGACTCGCTCGACGTTGCCGTCCGTCTATCCGGCGAAGACGATCCCCGCGTGGTACTCGTTCGCGACCGGACGGGACCCCGGTCAGCTCGGCATCTTCGGGTTCCAGGAGCCGGACGGGGGACCGGGACGGTCGCACATCGTCCGCACGTTCCGCCCGGCGTCGGCGCTCTGGGACACGCTCTCCCGGTCGGGCGCGAAGGTCGGCGTGCTGAACCTCCCGATCGACGCGGGATACCCCGTCCACGGGTTCCTGCTGCCGGGATTCTTCTCGAGCGACTCCCACACGTTCCCGCTCGCGCTCCGCTCCCAGATCGAGGGAGCGCTCGGCTGCCCGTACCCGGGCGAGCTGCCGGTGTTCCGGGGACGGGACCGGGCCGCCTGGATGTCGTCCGCGACCCGGGCGGTCGAGCAGCGCGGCAAGGTCGCCGCCCTGCTCGCCGAGCGCGAGCAGCCGGACTTCCTGTTCGTCCTCTTCCGCGAGACGGACCGGATCGAGCACCAGATGTGGGCGGAGCTCGACCGACCGGCGGACGCGATCCCGACCGACCTTCGGGCGTTCTGGCGGGCGGTCGACACCGCGTGCGCCCAGGTCGACCACGCCTTCCGGGAAGGCGGTTCGTCGACGCTCACGCTCGTCGTCTCCGACCACGGACACGGCGCGGTCCGGTCCGACTTCCTCACGAATCGGTGGCTCGCGCAGGAAGGGTTCCTGCGGTTCCGGAAGGGCGACGGGCTCCGGGGCCGGCGGCTCGTCTCCCGCGCGATCCTCGCGTCGCAACGGTACGCGGTCGGACGCAAGCTGGGGAAGCCGGTCGCGGAGCTGCTCCGCTCGAAGCGTCTCGCCCCCGTCGGTCGCGCGATCGGCGGGTCGACGACGTTCGAGGAGACCGCGCCGCAGATCGACTGGCGGTCGACGCTCGCGTACTCCTACCCCGTCCCCGAGGGGATCTACCTGAACCCGTACAATCCGGACCTGACCCCCGAGCGCCGCGCCGAGATCGTGCGCGACCTGACGACCCGGTTGCAGCGGTACACCGACGCGCGGATCGAGGTGCTCGACCCGCACGCGATCTACCGGGGACAGAACCTCGCCCGAGCCCCGGCGCTCCTCATCCGCGTCGACGGGATGGAGACGGAGCCGTTCATGGACTTCCGGTACGAGACGCCGCTCATCCGCGATCGGCCGGCGTTCTTCTACGGCTCCGGCACCCACCGGATGAACGGCGTCCTGATCGCGGCCGGGGACGACGTACGGCCCGGGGTGTCCGTGGGCGCTCCGACGCTCGTCGACGTGGCGCCGACGATCCTCGAAGCGATGGGCGCGATCCCCGCCGCCGACCTCGCGGGCCACTCGTTCGCGGGTCCGCTCGGCGTCGCCCCCTGACCGCCCGTTCGGACGGAACGTTTTTCGGCTCGACCCCGCTCCAACGGCTCGAATGGCCGCCCGGACGGTGGACCTCGTCGCCACCGGCCCGCCCCCGTCGGACCCGTACGACCCGACCGCGCCGGCGTGGGCGCTGGCGTCCGGGTTCGTCGCGATCGGGGAGGACGTACGCGTCGTATTCCCGGGGTCCGCCCCCGGGGAACCTCCCGCCGGCGTCCGGGCCGTTCCGGTCGCCGGGGCGTCGCATCCCGGAGCGGCCGCCGAGCCCGCCGAGTGGGCGCGACTCGCCGCCCGGCACCTCCGTCCGGACGCCCAGATCGTGGTCCGCGACCCGCTCGGGCTCGGGACCCTCGGCGGCCGCGCTCCGGCGCATCGCCGGACGGTCGGCGTGGTCCGGAGCCTGGAACTGACGGCGTTCGACCGGGACCGCGGGGGTCGGCCGACCGCCGGGGTCGTCGACCGCCTCGACGCGTGGCGGGATCGGCGGACCGTCCGACGTCTGGAACGGCAGGCGCTCGCCGAGGTCGACCGGATCGTCGTCGACGCGCCCGACGTCCACGACCGGCTGCACGACGTCTACGGGATCCCCGCGTCGCGGATGGCGACGGTCGTTCCGGCCGTCGTGCCGGGGCCCGCGCCACCGAGCCGGGCCGAGGCGCGGGCGAGCGTACCGGTGCCGAACGACGTCCCCGTCGTCGTCGCCCCCGCAGCGTTCGACCGCCCCGAACCGGCCGGGATCGACCGGTCCCGGGAGGCGTTCCGCCGCATCCGTCCGTTCTTCCCCGGGGCCCGCCTCCTCGTCGTCGGGACCGACGCGCCGACCGACCCGGGGCTCGTCGCGCTTCCGGACCGGGACGCCGCCACCTACGCGCGGGCGCTCGCCGCCGCCGATGTCGCGATCTTCGCACGCCGCGAGGTCGGGTTCGACCCGGGCGTCATCCTCGCCCTGCGCGCCGGGGTCGCGCCGATCGTGCTGCCCGAGGTCCGGCTGCCCCGAGACCCGGGGGACGCCGTGCGGCGGGTCGACTCGTCCGACCCCGGGGACTTCGCGTCGGCCCTGGCCGAGCTCGTCGCCGACCCGGCGCTCCGGCGGACGATGGGGGTGGCCGGCCGGGAGGTGGCGGCGGCGTACGACCCGTCCTCGGTCGGAGCCCAGGTCCGGGCCGCCGCGCTTCCGGTCGGCCGCTAGCGACGCGCGCGGTCCGGTTCGTCGAGGCGCCACTCCGCAAAGCGGCGACCTCCGGACGCCCGTCGAACCTCCGAGAGCACATCGTCCCAGCTGGCGGCCGACGGGATCTCGCCGCAGTCCACTCCGTCCAGCAGCCTCCGCAACCGCCCCCGGACTTCCGCGAACGGGTCGACCTCCCCGTCGACGATCCACGGGGCGGCAGCGCGGACGACCCGGACCCCACCGGCGTCGAACGCCCAGACGCCGACCGGACCGGCGCGGCTCCCGTCCGTCCGATGCGCGAGCCGCTCCGCCGAACGGACCGACCCGACGATCACCGCCACCCAGTCGCCCCACGCCCGCCGCTTCAGCGC
>JASHWW010000067.1 GCA_030043855.1 Thermoplasmata archaeon | reverse complement strand
GACGAGCTCGACCTCGACCGGATCACGGTGGACGCCCGGGTCGGGGGCCGCATCGAGGTCTGGCATTCGCAACACGGCGTGAGCACCGGCCGCTTCGAGGGTCGGTTCGTCAAGATCGACCCCCCGCGGGAGCTCGTTTACCGATGGGCGTTCGTGGGAACCGAGCCGGAGAAGGGGGAGTACTACGACACGCTCGTCACGGTCCGGTTGGCAGCCTCGGGCGAGGGGCGGACGCAGGTCTCGGTCGTCCACGAACGGTTGGCCGAGCTCCGTCGGGCCGCCCCCCACGTCTACCACCGGCTCGTCCCGGGCTGGGAGAACTGCCTCGGGAAGCTCGAGCGCGCCGTCCGCGAATCCGCCTCGACTCCGGGCTGATCCGCCGGCCGCCCCGACCCGCGACGCCCTTCGGTTCTGGGTCGCCGCCGACCGGGACCCGCGCGCCGCGAGCTCGACGTGTCGACCGACGCGAGATCGGGGATCGGGCCCGAACCGAGGCGGGCGGCGCGGCCCCCGCCCACCACCTTTTTGCGGGCGATGGGTTGCGAGCGCCTATGGCGCCTCCCGGAGAGGACCTTGCCGCGAACAAGGGTCGGGAGCGAGCGACCGGGTCTGCCGCCTCGGCCGGGGAGAAGACCGACGACTGGGCTCACGTTGCGTTCTCGCGTCCGGCCCCCCCAGCGTTGATCCGGCGCGCCCGGATGGCCCGAGAGATGCGCCTCCGGGACCTCGTCTCCGGATTCGGGGAGCCGCGCTCCGATTCCGCGGCATTGGGCTAGGATGAGCGAACGCGACGTGCCCGTTGGCGACGCACCGTCCGACCGACAGACAGCGCCGGGGAACCTGCCGGTGCTCGTCGTCGGGGGGACCGGCGACCTCGGCGGCCGGGTCATCGACCAGCTTCTGGCGCGCGGGAAGCGGGTCCGCGCCCTCGTCCGGCCCGGGAGCGACGCCACTCGCCTGGAGGGCCTTGGCGTCGAGGTGGTCCGCGGGGACATGCTGGTGCCGGAGTCGCTCGACCCGGCGATGCGCGGAGTCTCCGCCGTCGTCTCCAGCGCGATCGGCTACTCCAAGCGGAAGAAGGGCGACTCGCTTCGCACCGACTTTGAGGGAAATCGGAACCTCGTCGAGGCCGCCCGTCGCCAGACCGTACCGCGATTCGTGTTGCTGAGCATCCTGCGCTGCGACCTCGCCCGCCAGGTCCCCCACTTTTGGGCCAAGAAGGAGACCGAGGACCTCCTCGAACAGCGGGGAGTCCCCTTCGTGGCCCTGCGACCGGGCGCCTTTCTCGGTGGACACTCCGGAGGCTTCCTGGCCGGCGGAGTCCGCCGAGGCCGGGTGTTCCGGATGATGCCGCCGGGGGTCCGGATCACGTTCATCCATCCGGACGAGGTGGCTCGGGCTCTCGCGAGGGCGACCGAAGAGTCGATTGGGCTGAACCAGCGGATCGATCTCGGCTCCGACCGCCCCCTCTCCACGGAGGAGCTCGCGGAGGTGTTGACCGCCGTGCTCGGACGGACGGTGAAACCCGCAGGTTCGGGAATGCTGCACGTCCTCCACTTCTTCGCTCGGTTCAGCCGGTCGATGCGGGATTACTCGGCGATGTTCGACTTCTTCGCCACCGGGAAGTACATCGCCGACACCACCCTCCAGGCGAAGCAGTTCGGACCGGTTCCCCGGGTGGAAGATGCCGCCCGGAAGATGCTCCACGAGGCCGGTCTCGGCTGACCGAGCGGCGTCGATCCACGGCATCCATGCGTGGGGGGGTTCCGCCTCCTGGGGGACGTGAGGCAGGAGATCGGACGCCCTTCGCAGAGCCGAGATCCGGGACGTCGGGACGAGTTCGATACCGGGCCCGGAGTGTCCTCTCCGGAACGTGGTACGGGCCCGCCGGGATTCGAACCCGGGTTTGAGGCTCCGGAGGCCTCCGTGATATCCAAGCTATACTACGGGCCCGCGGGGGACACCTCGCCCCAGCGATTTCGCCTCATACGATTTGTGTGCCGGCGGCGGCGGCGGCGGTCGCGCACGGACGGCCCCCAGGTCCGGCGGATCCGATCCGCCTGCACGGCAACGATTTTACGAGGGAGGGTCCCTGCGGCCGACGGTGTCCCCGTCCCCCGCCGCTCCGGACCCGAGCCGATCCCCGACCGTCCTCACGCCCGAGGAACGGAAGTGGTTGCACGACAAATACGAGCGTCTCGCGGCCGAGGAGGGGCAACTCGCTCTCGGCCGAACGTCCTACTACGCCGCGGTCGGCAGTGTCCTCATCACCGGCGTCGTCGTAGCGATCGCCGACCTCTCCAGTCAGCGCTTCGTGCTCGCAACGATCGCCACGTATCTCGCCGCGCTGGGGCTCCTGATCTCGTTCGTCTGGGCCGTCCTGCTCCATCGGACCAACGACGCCCAGGCGCTCTGGCGCGAGGCCGCGCGCCGGCTCGAGGAGGAGGAACCGCCGCTCGCGGGCGACCTTCCCGGCGGAGTGACGCTCCGGTCGAAGGAGGTCGTCACCGTGAACCTGCTGCAACCGTACCACGTCCACGACCGGCGATTCGCGCGGAGCCGCGAGATCTCGTGGATGGACCGTCTCGACCCCTCCCGCCTCACCGAGATCCTCCCGGTCGCGTTCATCGCCCTGTGGACCGTCGTGCTGATCTTCGCGTGGTCGTGGTATCTGACGTAGGGCGCCCTCGGGGGCTCGCCGCTCGCTAGGCGTTGCGACGGGCGCGGACCCGTCCCGAACGGATCGCGCGGAGGAGCTCGCGGTAGTCCCGGTCCACCTGGCTCGCGTAGGCGTCCGCGAACTGCGCGACCGCGCGGTCGAACGTGTCCTTCGTACCGAGGTACCCCGCGATCGCCGCCGGGTCCCCCGTGCGGGCGTGCGCGCGCGCCAGGGCCGCCCCGCACAGCTCGCCGTGTCCGAGCAGCGCCTTCGGGCCCATGGACGCCGGGTCGGCCGTGAACTTCCAATCCCGCAGCTGCCGGACGTAGAAGTCGCGGCGGCGGATCGATCCCCACCCGAGGAGGCTGTCGCTCGTCTGCTGGATCAGGTGCTGCCCGACGACGACGCGCTGCGCATGATTCGCGTACGGGCTCGCTCCGGCGTACGGCTCGAGCGCCGACGGGAGCGCCTCCTTGACCTGCAGGAACAGCGGATCGTCCGTGTCGCGGTCGCCGAGCAACAGGAGGATCGCGCACCGGGTGCCCACGCTCCCGACGCCGACGACCTTCTGCGCGACATCGACCGGGTGGTACCGGTCCAGGAGGAGCCGTCGCTCCTCCGGAAGACCCGCGAGATACTCGTCGAAGAGGGTGTGCGTCAGGTCGAGCTCGCTGCGATCGGGATAGTGCACGATCAGCGGCGGGTCGTCGCGGATCCGGTAACCACCGCCCACGGGTCGCGCCAGTCGGGGGAAGACGTGGAGGGACGTGCGGCTCCGCGCGGCCCGGGCGTACCGGCCGATCAGCTTGCGGCCCTGACGCGCGACCTGCCGGGAGACGTCGCCCGCGTCGAGCCGGGAGTACCAGATGTCCACGTACCGCAGCGGGGCGTAGCGGAGCATGGCCTCCCGGTACGACCGCACCGCGGCCCGCGCGGCCCGACGACCCCAGGCGCGGCCGAGTCCGTGGCTCCGGGCGGCGGACGCCAAACTCGTGGCGAGCCGCTTCACGTCCCACTCCCACGGACCGGGGAGCGTTTCGTCGAAGTCGTTCAGGTCGAAGACCTCGTTGCGCTCGGGGGTACCGAAGATGCCGAAGTTGCTCAGGTGGGCGTCGCCCCCGAGCTGCACCCGAAGGCCAGTCGACGGGGTCGTGGCCAGGTCGCTCGCCATCACGCCCGCGGATCCGCGGAGGAACGCGAACGGGCTCTCGGCCATCCGGCCGTACCGGATCGGGAGGAGGTCGGCGACCCGGGCCGCGTTCGTGGACCGCAACTGCTCGATCGGGTCCGGTCGGTCGCGCGCCGGGGTCCACTCCGCGTGGCGGGAGCGGGGAACTCGCTCCCGGAGGTCCTTGCCGGCACGCACGCGGTCGCGCCGGGTCGGGTCGAGGCGGGTCGCACCACGGGTCGCCTTCGGAGGCATCGAACGGACGAGGTTGCGACGGGCCTCCTCCTAGATGGACGCTTCGGGGTCCCCGGGGGCGCGACGGGAGCCGGTTACGGCGAGCGGCAGCGGGCCACGAGCAACTCCGTGAGGTGCGCTTTGCGCACGCGACCGCCGAACTCGGTGTCGAGGGTCCGCTCCAGACACGCGAGCAGTCGCTCCCGATGGTCCGGCGCGAGGCTCCCGTGGTCGGAGTAGGTGCGGAGCAGGTCGAGGTACTCGGCGGTCCGGTAGGTCCGCTCCCATCGATAGCGTCGCACGACGGGAGCCCCGAACCTCTCCGACGCGTCGAGGTCGGACCAGCCGCGCGGGACGGCCTCCGCTTCGGGCAACCGGAACCCGGGAACGATCCCGGGCCAGTGCGCCTCGTAGCAGACCTGCGACCGTTCGAAGAACGCTCGGTCGCCGCCGGCCACGTGGTGCGTCTCGATCAGGACGAGGGCGCCGCCCGGCCGGAGCGCCGCCGCGGCGCGCGCATAGCGGACCGCGGGATCGACCCAATGGAAGGCGTTCGCGGCGACGACCGCATCGTACCGTTCGGCGGGGGCGGTCCACGTCTCGAACGGCCCGACCGTCACCCGGAACCGGCCCGTGCCCTCGAGGTGGCGCTCGGCGACCGTTGCCAGCGAAGGGCTCAGCTCGACCGCGTCGACCCGGTACCCGAGTTCCAGCAATCCGCGGGTCGCCTGCCCCGTGCCGCAGCCGACCTCGAGGAACCGGCCCCCGGCGAGGTCGGCGAGGATCGTCGACACCTCCGAGAACAGTTCGCGAGGGTACCCTGGCCGCGCCCGGTCGTACCGTTCGGCGTCCTCCCCGAACACCGTGCGTCGCGAACGATCGACCATCGCGCGGAACGGGATCCGGCCGGGAACCCGGCACGATCGAGGCGACTACGACGACTTCCCGCCCTTCGACTTCGTCGGGGCGGGAGCCTTCGACTCGGAGTAGCCGCACCGGCCGCACGACCGGCGGTTCGCGTGCTCGGCGAGGAACGTGCCGGGCCCGCACTTGGGGCACGACTTGTGGGTCCGGGCGAGCGTCTCTCCCTTGGCCTCGTAGAGGCCGACCCGCGCCTTGGCCACGCCGGTCACTCCTTCTTCTCAGCGGGAGGGGCCGCCGGGGCGGCCGGCGCCTCGGGCGCGGCGGCCGGCGCGGCCGGGCCCTTGGCGACCTTCTCCTTCAATCCGTTGCGGACCAGGATGTGGGCCCGCTCGGTCGCCTTCGCGCTCTCGGCGGTTTCGTAGACGTGCGCGTCGCCGCGGGTGACGGCCGTGCCGTACCGCGCGCGCATCCGCTCGACGATGACGCGGTCCTTCGGCGCCTTCACGAGCTTCGCGAGCTCGGCGCGGACCTGCTCGCGCGTGGGGGTCGCGGCGGTGGCGTGGGCGACCTCGAACCGCACTTCCGAGCGGTGGAGCAGCGGATTCGGCCGCTCCTCAACGATCGTGATCTCCATCGGGGATCCTCCGAACTTCCATTTGCGCGATCAGATGCCGCACGTGTTCCTTCGCGACCGCATCGACGCGGACGAAGGAGACCCCCTCACCTGGGATGCCGTATATAACGGTCGCTCCGGCGGGAAGCGACTCGACGAGCGCGAGCGACCCGAGATCCTCCTCGCCGTCGACTTCCAGCAGGCCGCCGCCGTTCGCCACCATCTCCCGGACCGCGACGCGCAGCGCCTCGGTGAGCAGCCCCGGGGGATTGCGGACCCGGCGGCGCCCGCGGGCGGCGAGCGGGCGGAACACCT
>JASHWW010000066.1 GCA_030043855.1 Thermoplasmata archaeon | reverse complement strand
CCGCTCGTCGGGTCCGACTTCGACATCTTCCCCTCGACGAGGCCGTCGTTCGGGTCCATCCGGCCGCCGCCCTTCAGCGACGAGAGGAGGTGCGTGTGGACGGCGGTCGGGACCGGCCAGCCGTAGTGGTGCGCGACCTCCCGCGCGAGGACGTGCGCCCGGCGCTGGTCCATGCCGCCGTAGGCGATCTCGACCGGCAGCTCGAAGATGTCGGCCCCCTGCATCGCCGGGTAGAACAGCTTCGACGTGTCGAGGTTCGCCTCCTCCTCGCCGCGGCCCATGATCGACATCGCCCGGCGGGTCCGGGCGAGCGTCGTGGCTTTGCCGACCCGGACGACCCGGGCCCAGTAGTCGGAGCTCGCCACGAGGTCGCTGGCGAAGCGGTACCGGACCGTCCCCTCGGTCGCGCCGAGCGACGAGAACGCCGCCCGCATGTAGGCGCCCGAGGCGCGGATCCGCGCGAGGTCGCCCCCGAGCTTGTCGTTGATCCACGCGTGCCAGTCGGCGAGGAAGACCGTGACGTCGCACCCCGCCTCGGCGAGGTCGCGGATCTTGCGGGCCGTGATCAGGTGGGCGACGGTGAGCGCCCCGGACGGCTCGAACCCGATGTACGCGCGCGGCCGCTCGGTCCGCGCGAGGAGCGCCTCGACCTCGTCGCGGGTCAGCACCTCCGCGGCGTGGCGCACGATGCGGTCGACCCGCTCCGCCCGGTCCACGCGCCCCCACGCCGGCCACGGCTCATTAGCCCGCGGTCGCCGCCGCGCGATGGCGGGCCCGTTCCCCCGCCGGTATTATACCCCACTGCCGCGCTAGTACACGTCCCCCGCAAGCCATGGACGGATCGGCGACGAGCGCCCCGGAAACGGCGGTGCCGTCCGGGAACGGGGTGGACGAGCTCGCCCGCCAGCTCGGCGTCCGCGCGGAGACCGCGCAGCGACTGCTCGACGGCGGCGTCACCACCCCCGACCAGGCCCGGGCGCTCGCGACCGACGCGCTCGAGCGGCTCGTCCCCGACGACGCCGAACGCCAGGCGATCCGCGGCGGGGCCTCTCCGGATACCGACAAGATCGTGGCGAAGTGGGCCGGCTCGGTCCGGCGGCCGGAGCGGGCGCGTCGGCGGAAGGTCTCCGTCGCGCCGCGCGAATCGACCGACGTGCTGCGGAAGTGGGTCGAGGGCGACGACCGGGCGATGGAGGACTGGATCAAGTCCGCCGGCCCCGAGGCGCCCGCACCGGGCCCGGCCGCTCCCTCGCACCCTGCGGCCGCGCCGTCCGCCCCCGCGGGCGCGTCGGCCGATGCCGCGCAACTCGCGCCGGTCCTGGAGCGCGAGGAGACGGTCGTTCGGTGGCTCACCGGCCTCCTGGACCGGGTGAAGAGCGACCAGTTCGACCCGGCCACGATGATCCAGGAGGTCCAGGAGTTCCAGCGGCAGCTGTTCGACGAGCGGGCGAAGCGCAAGCAGCTCGAGGACGAGGTCGAGCACGTGAAGCGCGGCTCGATCGCCGTCATCAAGTACGTCCGCTCCCGCGAGGCGAAGGAGCGGGAGATCGCGATCCGCGCCAAGGACGACGAGCTGGCGGAGCTGCGGCTCCGCCTCCTCGCGCTCGAGAGCCTCGAGGGCCGCGTCCCCGCCACCGGCGCCACCGGGGGCGGTGGGTTCTCCGCCAAGGACGCCGCCGACGCGGTCCAGAAGGCGACCCGCGACGTCGACGAGCGGCTGCGGGACGAGTTCTCCCAGCGCGAGCACGAGTACGTGGAGCGGGAGGCGGAGCTCCGGCGCCGCATCGTCCAGCTCGAAGGGGACGTCCGGAACCTGACGGGAGAGACCGAGCGCGCCCGCCAGCGCGAGACGCTGGTCGGCCGCGGCGGCGCCCCGGTCGACGCGGAGATGGACCGCCGCCTCGAGGAGGCCGCCCGGGTCGAGAAGGACCTGGTCGCCCGCGAGAACGCCCTCCGCACGAAGTTCGAGGAGATCCGCATCGCCTCCGAGGAGCTCGACCGCCGGCGCGGCCCGCTCGAGTACAAGGAGCGGGAGCTCGCGGCGTTCGACACGCAGCTGCAGACGCGCCGGCAGGCGCTCGACATCGAGGCCCGGCGGCTGGAGGAGCTCCGCCGGGAGATCGGGGCGACGGGAGTCGCCGGGGCGAGCGACGCCCAGCGGATGGACGACGTCCGCCACGAGCTCGCCCAGAAGGAGGCGGAGCTGAAAGCGCGCGAGGAGCACCTGCGCGCCCGCGTCCAGGAGCTCGAGCAGATGGCCGGCCGCGCCGCCGAGGCGGAGGCGGACCGGATGCACGCCGACAGCGTCGCCGCCGTCCAGGAGACGAAGGTGAAGAGCGGGGTCCGGCGGCTGGACGACCTCCTCTACGGCGGGTTCCCGCCCGGCGCCCAGGTGCTCGTCAACGGCCCGGCCCACACGGGGAAGGACGTCCTCGCGCGGCTCTTCTCGGTCGAAGGGCTCCGGCTCGGGATCCCGTCGATCTGGGTCGTCACCGACAAGACGTTCGGCCAGGTCCGCGACGACCTCGCGGGGCTGTTCTCCGGCTTCCCCGACGCCGAGCGGAAGGGGATGATCCGGTACGTCGACCTCTACTCGCGGTCGGTCGGGGCGAGCGCGACGGCCCCGGGCGCCCGGCTGCTGTCGTCGACCGACAAGGGGGTCCTCGACCAGCTGGGGCAGACCGTGAACGGGTTCGCCGAGGAGCTGAAGGAGAAGTTCCCGACGTACCGCCTGATCTTCGAGTCGGTCTCCACGCTCACCGCCTACCTCGACTCCGCCTCGACGTTCCGGTTCCTCCAGCCGTTCGTCGGCCGCCGGAAGATCGACGGCTCCGCCGCCTACTACGTGCTCGACAGCGGGATGCACTCGGAGTCGGACCTCGAGACCCTCGAGCACATGGTCGACGGCTCGGTGAACCTGAAGGTCGAGCAGCTGAAGACGTTCCTCTCGGTCCGCGGGATCGGCGAGGCGCAGGCGCGCAGCTGGGTCGGCTACACCTTCACGAAGCGGTCGTTCAACCTCGGTTCGTTCAGCCTCGAGCACATCCGCTGAGGCGGCGACCCGGAGCGGCGTACCGCGAGGGCAGGATTCCGTGCAGCCGGCGGAACCTCGGGGCACGGACAACGAACGGGCGGGACCCGGATCCGCCGGGGTCCGATCGGATAGTCCGCATCGGGAGGGAGGAACCTGCGCCGAGCGGTCGTCTCGGGTCTAGGTGCCGTCGTCGGGATCGCCGTCGTGCTCGTCGTATCGACCGGGAGTCTGGGGTTCGGCACCTCCCGGTCGCACGTCGAATGCCGTCCCGAGGGAGCGGCGCTCCTGACGGTCGACCTCTGGGTGCCGGCCGTGCTGCTCAACACTCCGTACGGCGGATCGGCGCTCGGAACCGGGGTGATGTCCGCGAATTTCTCGGCCAACGATCAGGGCTTCGGGATCGGCATCGGAACGACAACGGCCAACGGCAGTGCCGCGGGGGCCTTTTTCGAAGCGAATGCGTCGTACTTTGTCGTCGCCAACCTGACCCTGAGCGGCCCGGGCACGAACTCGCCGTGTGTCTCGCCGGTCGAGGTCGAGCTTCTTCCCCCGCTTCAGAACGGCGTTGCGAGCCGAACCGTCCCCCTACCGTCGAACCGTACAGATTCTGGCGAGGCGACCAACATCACGATCCTGTCCGGGGCTACCGATGTCAACTGGACGCCCTGGTGGAACAACGCGTTCGGTGGACCCAACTCCCCGGAGATCACGACGTGTGGCGGATCCGGACTGAACTACAGCGTTCGTTCCACGGGGCTGGCGCTCGCGTTTCCCTGGAGCGTGGGGGGTCGAATTACCCAAGTCCCGTACCTGTTGCCGTTCGCGCAATCGTACGAGTACTCGTTCCCACCGAACTTCGGCACGTGGCAGGTCGACAATCTCTCCGCCCCGGGCGGCCCGGGGGGAGGGTGGGCGTTCTCGTACTCGCCGTGTACCTGACGGGGATCCCGGTGCGGCGCCGGCCCACCCACGCCGGACGCCCGGTGCGAGGAGTTGCGGAGGGCGCGCCGTTCCTCCGCCCGCGCCACCCTGGGGCGATACCGACCTCCGGGCTCGGGCGGGGATGCACGGCGTTCCGGCCTCCTGGGGGGCTTCGGGCCCCTGTGCCGAGAGACGAAGCGCTAAGTACGACCCCCGCCGTCGTTGGTCCGCTAGGCTGGACCGGGGGGTTGGGCGTCCCCTTACACACCGAAACCGTCCTTAGCGGGGGTGACAGGTAGGAGCGACGTTCGGAGGAGTGGCGCGTCTCGCTCGGTTTCGTAGACGCTCTGTTCCGCTGGG
>JASHWW010000007.1 GCA_030043855.1 Thermoplasmata archaeon | reverse complement strand
ATGTCCTGGACGCGCGGGTCCTGTCGCGCGGTGGCGTAGAGCGGCGAGTAGGTCAGTTCGAGCAACGGCAGGACCCCCTGGCGGAGTGCCTCCTCCATCCCGTCGACGAACGCGTCGGTCTCCCCGAGCGCGAAGTGGAGGAATCCGAGGAAGAAGACCACCATCTCCCCCTGCTTCCTCCGTTCCTCGAGCCGCTCGATCGAGCGCCGGGCCGTCGCGGGATCGCCGCGGCCGACCTGCAGGATCCCGCGGTACAGCAACGTCCACGGGCTCTCGGGCCGGACGCGCTCGAGCTCCTGGACCGTCTCTTCGGCGTGCGCCAGGTCCCCCTTGCCGAGATAGTACTCGCTCAGGTGGGCGTTGGTGCGAAACCGGACGCGCGACTTCGTCTCGTTCCAGAAGGCGAGCGCCTCGCTCTCGCGACCGGCGTAGGCCAGCGCCCGCCCGTAGAACGAGAGGACGTTCACGTCGTCCGGATTCAGCTGGCGCGCCGCGGCCAGGAGTCGGACCGCCTCGGCGATCTCTCCGTCGCCCGCCGCGAGCTGCGCCAGCCAGCGATACGGGTCGGCCAGGCTGGGGTTGAGCTCCATCGCCCGGTGGGCCTCCCGCTCGCACTCGGGAAACCGGTCCGTCCCCAGGTAGAGCGCGGCGAGGGTCGAGTGCGCCTCGGCGATCCCGTCGTCGATCTCGAGCGCGAGGTGCAGCTCCCGCTGGGCCCGGTCCTCGGCTTCGTGGAAGGGCGCCATCCCCTCGGTCGCGAGCCACAGGAGGGTCTCCGCCACGCCGACCCGCGCCCGGGCGAATCGCGGGTCGCGAGCGACGGCGTCCTCGAACAGTCGCTGGGCCGCCCGGATCGCCTCGACGGAACCCTTGTCGCCCCACAGCTGGCGACCGTGGAGGTAGAGCGAGTACGCCTCCATGTCCGAGGTTCCGCCCGTCGACGTCGTGGCCGGAGCGACGGCCACCGGAGGAGCACCAGTGAGCGTCGCCGACACGGAGCGGGCGACCTGGCCGGCGATGTCGTCCTGGATGGCGAAGATGTCGTCGAACGGGCGGTCGTACCGGTTGGCCCAGACCTGGACCTCCGATCGCACGTCGACCAGCTGGACCGAGATCCGGACCTGATTCCCCGACTTGCGAACGCTCCCCTCGAGCGCGAATCCGACGTCGAGCTCCTCGCCGACCTCGCGGATCGACTTCGGTTGCGTCTTGTACCGGAGCGTGGACGTGCGCGCGATCACCCGGACGTTCGGCTCCTGGGCGGTTCGCGAGATCAGCTCGTCGGTGAGTCCGTCGGCGAAGAACGCGTCGGCCGCATCCGAGCTGAGGTTCGCGAGGGGAAGGACGGCGAGCCGGCGATTGGCGGGGGACGACGGCTCCGCCACGGGCGCCGGTCGGCGGGAGATCCCTTCCGCCACGCGATACACCTCGACCGGGACCTCGACGTTCTTCAGCGTCCGGAGTCCGACCTTCTCGATCGCGAACGGGAGCTTGTTGCGGACCTGCTCGTAGACGGTGGCCGAGAGCCAGATCCCGCCCGGCTCGGCGAGCGGTTCGATCCGGGACGCGACGTTGACCGAGTCGCCGACCACGTCGCCCTCCTCCTCGACGACGTCGCCGACGTGCAGTCCGATCCGCAGCTGCAGCCGCTCCGTCGGATCGACGGCGGCGTTGCGCCGGGCCAGGGCCCGCTGGATCTCGACCGCGCAGCGGACGGACTCGACCGCGCTGGCGAACTCCACGAGGAACCCGTCGCCGAGCGACTTCACCTCGTGCCCCCCGTACGTCGCGAAGAACGGTCGCAGTAGCGCCTGGTGCTCGCGGCGGAGGCGCAGGGCGGCCTCCTCGTCGCGCTGCCCCAGACGGGTGAACCCGACGAGGTCGGTGAACATGATCGCCGCAAGTCGCCGGGTCGACGGCACGCTCCGGCGAGGCACGTTCCGAGGTTAAGTCCGCGGGTCGGGGCGGCCCGACCGTCGCGGTGGCGCGGACCGTCGGACGAATCGGGGAAGCGACCGGCCCGGTGGAACGGGCCTCGAGAAGAGCCACTGGAGGGACTTGAACCCCCGACCTGCTGATTACGAATCAGCCGCTCTGCCAGACTGAGCTACAGTGGCGTCCGGCTCCGGACGACGGGGCATGGACTATAATGCTGGCGCCGAGCGGTCAGCCAATCCCGTCCAAGGCGCGGGTCAGGTCGCGGACCAGGTCGTCCGGGTCCTCGATCCCCAGCGAGATCCGAACCAGGCCGTCGTCGATGCCGCGGGCGTGGCGGGCCTCGTCCGAGAGGAGGCGGTGGGACGTCAGGCGCGGCACGCTCGCGAGGCTCTCCACCCCGCCGAGGCTCGCCGCGACCTGGACGAGCCGGAGACCGTGCAGGAACGCGTCGACGGCGCGGGCGCCGCCGGCGAGCGAGATCGCGAGCATCCCGCCGCGCCCGCTCATCTGCCGGGCGGCGATCCCTTCCTCCTCGGGACTCCCGCTCCCCGGATAGCACACTCGGGTCACGGCCGGATGACGGTGCAGCGCCTCCACGACCCGACGGCCGTTCTCGTTCTGCCGGGCGACCCGGAGCGCGAGCGTGCCGAGGCTGCGCTGGAGCAGGAACGCCGCGAACGGGTCGAGCGTCGCGCCGAACCGGTCGAAGGGGTCGATCCGCGCGAGGAGCGCCGCGGGACCGACGACGACCCCCGCCGTCAGATCCGAGTGACCGCCCAGGTACTTCGTCGCGCTCTGCACCACGACATCGGCCCCCAGCGCGAGCGGTCGCTGATTCAGGGCCGTCGCGAACGTGTTGTCGACGACGAGGTGGGCGCCGACGACGTCGCACGCGGTCGCCCACCGGGCGATGTCGTGCACCCGGAGGGTCGGATTCGTCGGTGTCTCGAGGAGCGCGAGGCGGGTCCCGGGTCGAACGTGCGCCTCGGGACTCCTCGCCTCCCCGTCCGAGAGGGTTCGGACGCGCACGCCGTAGCGCGGGAGCAGGTCGGCCAGGAGTCCGCCGGTGCCCCCGTAGAGGTCCTGGAGCGCCACGACCTCGTCCCCGGTGCGGAGGAGCGACAGCACCGTCGCGGAGATCGCCCCCATGCCGGAGGCGAACAGGCGCGCCACTTCGCCGCCCTCCAACTGGCGGAGCAGCTCCGCGGGCCCCTCGACCGTCGGGTTTGAATTTCGCGAATAGTGATATGGTCCGTCCACCGCCTCGGAGTGGGCCGCCGGAAACCGGAACGTGGAGGTCTGGTAGATCGGATAGGTTACGGAGCCCGCGTTCCGGTCCGGTCGCCGGGCCCCGTGGACCAGCCGGGTGGTCGGCCCCTCGACCCACTCCGGCAGGGGTCGGAACTGCGACTTCCGCCACTCCGAGGGATCCGGGGTCACGCCTGGCTCTCCGGGCCCGAGCCCGGGGGGGCGCCCCGGAGCAGCGCCAGGCGGCGGGGTGCGTCGATCTCCTCGAGATACCGGGCCACCGCCGGCGGGACCCGATCGGCCCAGCCGCCGCCGGAAGCGAGGCGCTCCCGGACCTGAACCCCTTCCAGGCGTCCCCGGTCGACCAGGGACGGAAGTTCCACGGGGTACCCGGCCCGCTCGAACAGGAGCTGGGTCAGCGGATTGTTCGTGTAGATCCGGTCGAACGGCGGCAGGAGGCCCTCGAGGTACCGGACCCAGAGCGCGTGCCGGCGGATGTCGGGGACCGGAACCGCGACTACGCCGTCCACCGTCGCCTCGACCAGCGCGCGGTCGATCATCTCGATCCGCTCTCCCGCCGTGAACGGATTCTCCCACGTGAACGACTGTTCCGCGCTCCCGACCGCGAGCAGGAGCGGGGCGCCGGGACGCGCGGTGCGGATCGTGCGGACGACCGCGAGATGCCCGAGATGGAACGGCTGGAACCGCCCGACGAGCAGGCCCCGCACGGCGGGCGCGATATCACTCGGGGCTCAAATCTTCCACGTCGTCCAGGAACTCGTCGATGTGCGCGCACCGGGCCGTCAGGTAGTGCCGGCAGTGCTCGCAGCGGCGGTCGTTCCACGCCATGCGCAGCTGATGGTTGAACTCGTAGCATTCGCGGTTGACGAACCGGTCCTCGTCGTCCTCGTCCGCGGTCGGGACGGCCGGTCGGGGGTCGACCGACCCGTGGACCGGCAGGCGGAACGTGCTCCTCACGAGCTCGCCGGTCGACCCGGCGGCGTCGGCGGCGCACCGGCCGCCGGCACCTCGTCGCCGCTCCGGTTGGTGGCGTGGACCATCGCCGCGAGCCGCTCCAGGAGCGACTCCTTCTGGGAACCCTGCCCGACCAGCGCGTACTTCAGCACGTCGCGCAGCGTGCGGACCGGGATCACCTCGATCGCGCCGCGGTACCGCGACTCGAGCACGAGGTCGTCGACGTTGTCCTCGGGGATCAGGACGCGCTTGATGCCCGAGTCGGCGGCCGCCTCGACCTTCGCGGTCACGCCCCCGACGGGGAGCACCTGGCCCCGGACGGACAGCGAGCCGGTCATCGCGACCGCCTGATCGACCGGGACGCCCTCGAGCGCGCTGATGACGGCCGTCGCGATCGAGACGGAGGCGCTGTCGCCCTCGACCCCGTCGGACGTTCCGACGAACTGGATGTGGATGTCGTACCGGGAGATGTCCTCCCCCGTGTACTTCTTGACGAGGGCGCTGACGTTCTGGACCGCCTCCTTCGCGATCTCTCCGAGCTTGCCCGTGGCGACGACCACCCCGCCGTCCCGGGTCTGGGCCGGGGTCACTTCGGCGACGATCGGGAGCACGATCCCGGAGAACTCCGCCATCCCCGACTGCGCGTTGATGGCGGCGAGGCCGTTCACGACCCCGACGGCCGACCCTTCGGTCGAGAACATCCGGTACTCCTTGCGGCGCTCGATGTACCGGTCGGCGATCTGCTGCTCGAGGGAGCGGCTGGCCCGCTTCGCCTTCACGACCTGCTCGGCGTGCACCATCGGCACGCCGTCGGAGAGCGCGATGTCGCCGGCGACCCGGACGAGACCGCCGAGCTCGCGGAGCCGGAGGGTCAGTTGCCCCGAGCGACCGGAGCGCCGCTGGGCCTCCCGGACGACCTCGACGATCGCGGGGATGTCGAAGTGCGGGATCTTCTTGTCCTTCTGGACCTCCTGCGCGACGAACCGGACGATCTTGAGGCGGTTCTCGGGCGTGTCCGGCATGGTCGTCTTGACGTAGAGTTCGTAGCCGTACCCGCGGATCCGCGAGCGC
>JASHWW010000065.1 GCA_030043855.1 Thermoplasmata archaeon | reverse complement strand
CGCCCGCAGCGGGCGTCGATTCCTGCTCGACCTCGACCGCCGCTTGGAGCGGCTCGACCGGGAGATCCTGATCGCCGACTGGAACCTCGAGACCGGACGGTCGACCGCCGGTTCCGAGCGGTGGCAGCTCCAGCGGGGCGCGCTGCTCTCGGACGAACGTCTGATCCCGTGGGTCCG
This sequence comes from Thermoplasmata archaeon, assembly GCA_030043855.1. Lineage (GTDB taxonomy): Archaea > Thermoplasmatota > Thermoplasmata > Lutacidiplasmatales > UBA184 > Lutacidiplasma. The sequence continues at coordinate 5,289 of JASHWW010000065.1, read as the reverse complement.
TGCGGCGCGGGGCCGGCGCTGGTCCGCCCTCGACGCGCGTCGGCTCGAGCTATTGGAACGCGTCCTCCTCGACACGCAGGTCGAGCAGGCGCCGGAGATCGTTCGCCTCCGGTCGCGGCTCCGACGTCGGGTCGTCGCCTTCCGTCCCCTCTGGAACGGTCGACGGGTGCCGCGGTCCGTGGTCCAGCGCGCGGTGCGGCTCGATCCGCGGTCGTCGGTCCGGCGCCGGGCGTTCTACGCGCTCGACCCCCTCTACCGTCCGATGGAGGAGGACGTCCGCGCGCTGATCCACTTGCGCAACGACCGCGCCCGGGCGTTCGGGTTCCGGACGTTCGCCGAGATGCGCCTCGGGTTCGCGGGGATCTCGCCCGCCCGGGTCGCCGGCGTGGCGGAGGCCGCGCTCCGCGGAGCCAACGTTCCCCTGCGCGAGCTGCGGGAGACTCCCGGGGCGGCCGCCGACGAGGGCTGGCGACCGTGGGACATCCACTACGCCCTCTCCCGGGGCGCGGAGCTTCCCGAATCGGCGTTCCCGCGCACGCCGATGCTGCCGCGGATCCTCGCGGCCGTGCGGCAGTGGGGGTTTCCGGTCGACCGGATGCGGTTCCGGGTCGTGTTCCACGACCTGCCCGCCGGCGGGCTGACGCTCGCGCCCGACCCGCCCACCGACGTACGGATCCTCGTGCACCGGGAGGGCGGCTGGCACGCCTACCACGTGATGTTCCACGAGGTCGGTCACGCCGTCCACTCGGCGTCGATCCGGTCGCCCCGCCATCTGCTGCGGTGGCACGAGAACGTCCCGGGGTTCGGCGGATTCCACGAGGGGATCGGGGAGCTGTTCGCCGAGATCGCCGTCCAGGAGGAGTGGCTCCGCACGCAACGGGGGATCCCGCCCGCGACCCTCCGGGCGTTCCTGGCCAGTTGCCGGATGGGCGAGCTGCGCGGGGTGGCGAGCACGACGAGCTGGATGCGCGTGGAACAGGCGCTGTACCGGAACCCGGACCGGGATCCGATGCCGGAGGCGACCCGCTTCGAACGGTCGCTGTTCGGCTTCGACAGCTATCGGCCCCGATCGTTCGTCGACGCCTTTTGGATCGAGACCCCGTCGTACGCGCCGAGCTACGTGCTGGCGGCCCTGTTCCGGTCCCAGCTCGGCGCCGCCCTGGTCGAGCGGTTCGGGGAGCCGTTCTGGCCGAATCGACGGATCGGTCCGTGGCTGGCGCGGGAGTGGTTCGCCCCCGGCTCGCTGGTCGAGTGGCTGCCCCGGCTCCGCCGGTGGACGGGACGCCCGCTCGGCGCGGCCGCGTTCCGGGCGAAGGTCGGCCTGCGCTGAACGGCCGGACCCGGCACCCGGTGGGAGCCGTTCCGTGGTTCGTACGAAACCCCAAAAGCCCCTCCCCCGGGTCGCGGTGCGATGTTCCCGTCCAAGCCGCCTCGCGGGGAGTGGGGGGCCTGCCAGTTCTGCGGGGTCGCGGTCCCGCCGGGGTCGACGAAGTGCGACCTCTGCGGCGCCGCCGCCCCCCTCACGGCGCAGCAACTCACCTCGGCGCCCCCGAAGGTCCGGCGACGCGTCCGGCTGACGGGGGCGCTCCGCGCCCTCATCGTCATCGTGGTGGTCGTCGGGCTCGCCTACTCGCTCGTCTCCGTCGTCCTGCAGGGTCCGCCGGTCGTCGCCGACCCGCTCACGACCGCGGCGATGTACCACATCGGCGCGGGCAACATCACCATCCTCTCGGGGGAGATCACCGGCAGCGACTACGTCCTCGGCAACTTCACGACCCAGCTCCCGTCGGGCGCGTCGATCCAGCTCGCCGTCTACAACTCCACCGAAGGCGCCGCATACTTCACCGGTTCGCCGTCGACCCCCGCGTACACCATCGCGCCGACGTCGGACGGCCGGATCGTCTTCTCGGCCGCGTATACCGACACCTTCTACTTCGTCTTCACGAACCCGTACCCGGTGGCGAGCCACCTGACGGTCGAGGTCTGGATCACCACGACCTACGAGTCGAACGTCGGGGACGACGGGTTCGCCTAGGCGACCGTCACGTCGCCGCGTCGGGCGCCGCCGGGGTCTCGATCCGCTTGAGGTACTGGGGCGGGACCTGGTTCACGAGGAAGACCGTCTTCCCCGCGCGCATGATGACGAGACCGTCGAGGCGGGCCTGCTGCGCATCGACCTCGAGCAGGATCGGCTCGGGGGTCCGCACGGCCCCGGCGGCGCGCGCGTCCTCCGCGGTCTTCGAGAGGTGGACCTTGCGGCGGTCGGACGGCTTCAACCCGACCTCGAGGACGATCGCCGCCTCCTCCGCCGTGACCGGGAAGTAGAGATGGTCGGGGATGTTCTCGGTCGGGAGGTCGGGCTCGACCTCGAGCGTGTGGCCGTACGTCGCCCGGACCCGGTCGTCCCGGACCTCGTACCGCCCCTTCGCATCCGTCTCGGCGATGGCGACGAGGTGCTGGACCCGGAGCCAGTGGTACGCCGGGTGCTTCTGCGAGATCGCGCGGACGATCCCGGGCAGGGAGACCCACCCCTGGGCGTCGATCGTCAGCGCGTATCGGTCGGGGAAGTGCCGGAGGATCCCGGTCAGGATCCGGCCCAGGTGGTCGAGCTCCCGGTCGTTCATCAGGAACCGACCGGACTGGCCGCAGACCGGGCACGCCTCGGCCCGGAAGTACCCGTGTTGGGCGCATTCCTTCAGCATCGGTGGTCCGTCAGGCCTTGACCTTGTCCGCCTTCTTCTCGAAGTCGGTCAGCAGGTCGCCGTAGAGGTCCGCGAGGTCCTTGAGCACGCGCTTCAGCACCTGCTGCGGCTTCTCGCCCTTGGTGCGGACGAAGAGCGTGGGGCGGTCGAGGAACGGATGGCCGAGGTAGTAGCGCGCTTCGACGACCTTCTCCTCCTTCTGGAGGGCTTCGACGAGGGGGATCAGGAGCGTCTCCTCGCCCCGCGGAAACTCGACGCGGAGCAGGTCGTGCTCTTTCTCGACGACACGAAGGTCCATCGGGGCCTCGGAGGCCGGCCCACCAACGTCCGCTTCTTAACTCTGGCGGAGCGCGCCCCCACCGATTCCCTGACGGAGGCGGCGGCTCCGACGGGCATATAACCGTCGGGCCCTGCTTCGGCGCCGATGCGCTGGCTGATCGTCGGCGGCGGCGCCCGCGAGCACGCGATCGCGCTGGCCCTCGCCCGCGCCGGCGCGGAGCTCCTCGTCGCCAGCCCCAACGCGAATCCGGGCCTCGAACGCCTCGCGAAGGCGTCCCTCCGGTGCGAGGCGACCGACGCGGAGCGGATCGTCGCGTTCGCGCGGTCGCAGTCCGCCCAGGCCGTGGCGATCGGCCCGGAAGCGCCGCTCGCGGCCGGAGTGGCCGACGCGCTGCGGGCGGCGGAGATCCCGACCGTCGGGCCGGGGAAGGACGGGGCGCGCATCGAGTCCTCCAAGCTGTTCTGCCGGGAGCTCCTCGCGCGCCACGGCGTCGCGGGCCAGCCGCGCTGGGTCGCCCCGGCATCGGTCGAGGAGGTCGACGCGCAGCTCGCCGCCTTCGACCGTCCCCTCGTCGTGAAGCCGAGCGCCCTCACCGCCGGGAAGGGCGTCTGGGTCGAGGGGTCGGACTTCACCGACCGCAAGGACGCCGCGATCTACGCGAAGTCGATCCTCGTCCAGGGCGGCCGCGTCCTGTTCGAGGAGAAGCTGGACGGCGAGGAGTTCAGCCTGATGGCGTTCGTCACCGACGCGGGGATCTTCCCGATGCCGGTCGTCCAGGACTTCAAGCGCGCCCAGGAGGGCGACCTGGGCGGGAACACCGGCGGCATGGGGTCGTACTCGCAGCGGGACCACCTGCTGCCGTTCCTGCCCGCGACGGACCGGGACCGCGCGCTCGGGATCCTGATGCGGTCGGTCGACGCCCTGCGGGCGGAGGGGGTCCCGTACCGCGGGATCCTCTACGGCGGGTTCATGCTGACCGCCGACGGGCCGAAGCTCCTCGAGTTCAACGCCCGGTTCGGGGATCCCGAGGGGATCAACGCCGTCGGGCTCTACGAGCCCGGCGATTTCTCCGAGCTGCTCCTGGGGGTCGCCACCGGTCGCGTCGACCCGAACCTGTTCCAGTTCCGCCTGCGGTCGACCGTCCTCAAGTACGTCGTGCCGCCGGGGTACGGCAGCCGCGTCCAGAGCGGCGGCCTGCTCACGCTGGACGAGCCGGCGATCGAGGAGGAAGGCGTCCACGTCCTCTTCGGCAGCGTGGAGGCCGCCGGTCCCGGGACGGTCCGGCTCGGCAGCTCCCGCGGCCTCGCGCTCCTCGGCGAGGCGAGCGCGATCCACGAGGCCGGAACGCGGGTCGAGGCGGCGCTCGCCCACGTGCACGGGACCTACTACGTGCGCCACGACATCGGTACGAAGGACGACCTCGCGAGGCGCCGCGAGCACATGCGGAGCCTGCTGGCCCCGGGCGCGAAGCCGTCGCCCCTGCCGCTCTCGGTCGCACCGGCCGACGCCCCGCCGTCGAGCGCGGGTCCCCCCGAGCAGTTGGCCCACTAGCGGGGAGAAGCCCCTAAGAGCCGCCGCCCGCTCGACAGACGGCCATGTTCTGTCCCAACTGCAAGCGCCTCATGCGCCCGGACCGGGCGCACGGGGTCTGGCACTGCGCCGCCTGCGGCACCGACGTGCCGCTCGGGCGCGGCGTGGAGGTCGGCACCTCCGCCCCGCAGGCTCGCGGGGGGGTCGCGGTCGTCGAGACGAGGATCGCGACGCTGCCGAAGACCGCCGAGACGTGCCCGAAGTGCGGCAACGGCGAGGCGTACTGGGTGCTCCGGCAGACGCGCGGTTCGGACGAACCCGAGACCCGCATCTTCGAGTGCACGAAGTGCGGGCACAAGTGGCGGGAATACCAGTGAACGGCCCGGCGTTCGACCCGGTCGCGCGCGCGTTCGCTCCCGACGCGGTCGGGACGCCCGTCCGTCTCCGGGGGTGGGTGCTGCGGTCCCGGTCGTCGGGCGGGATCCTGTTCGTCGTCCTGCGCGACCGCACCGGGTCGGTCCAGGTGACGGCCCGACGGGACGCGATCGGCGACGCCGCGTTCGACGCCGCGGAGCACGTCCAGGTCGAAGGGGCGATCTCGGTCGAGGGGTCGGTCGCCGAGGACCGCCGGTCCCCCGGAGGTCGCGAGGTCCGGGCGACGGCGATCGGCGTGCTCGATGCCGGGCAGCCGTTCCCGATCTTCGCCGAGCAGACCGAGGAGTTCCTCCTCGACCAGCGGCACCTGGCGATCCGCTCCCAGGAGCACGTCGCGACGTT
>JASHWW010000064.1 GCA_030043855.1 Thermoplasmata archaeon | reverse complement strand
CTGGGGTTCCGAAACGCCGGGTCCTTGCGGTCGACCTCGGTCCGGCTGACCACCGGCAGGACGACGCGGGGGACACCGGCACGGACGAGCGCGGCCGACAGCTCGGCGGCGATCAGGTAGCCGATCTGCCCCTCCGACTCGGCGTCCAGCACGAACATCGGGGGAGGCGGCACCTCCCGGGCCCCGAGCTCGGCCTCTCGGAGCAGTCCGCCGACCTGGGGGCCGTTGCCGTGCGTCAGGACCAACTCGTACCCGTCGGCCGCGGCGCGGGCGAGGGTCCGTGCGGTGCGCCGCATCTGCCGGGCCGCCTCGGTCCATGTGCCGGAGCCGTGGGCGGGTTGGAGCGCGTTGCCTCCCAGAGCGACCAGGAGACGACGCGCCGCGATCGTCGCGGTCGTGCGGGCCACCGGAACGGATCCCTCCGGTCGTCGACCGGGACGTCGGGAGATAAAGGGGGCGTTCGGCCGAATTCCCCGGGCGGCGCGGCGGGCGTCAACTCCCGTTGACGGGGTCTCCATGCGGACCCGCCAGGTTGTTGGGGCGATGATCGACCGCCCCGGCGGATCCGCCGCCTCCCCATCGGTTCTCCCGTGGATCGTCGTTCTGGGCGTGCTCTGGGGGGCGACGTTCCCGATCGCGCGGCTCGGCGTCCTGGCGGGCGGGGCTCCGTTCCTCCTGGTGACGGTCGATTTCCTCCTCGCGGCCGCGATCGCGGCCGTGCTGGCCGTGGGCCGCCGGGTCTCCGTGCCGTCCGCTCGGTCGCTCGCCGAGTCGGCGGGGATCGGCGCCCTGATGATCGGGGGGATCAATCTCCCCCTCTTCTGGGGGATTCGGTTCGCGACGGGCGGGGCGGCGTCGATCGTCTACGCGACGTCGCCGGCGATCAGCCTCGCGTTCCTGCTGGTCCTGCAACGCGGCCCTCGTCCCAGTCCCGTCCGCGTCCTCGCGCTCGGGATCGGCCTGCTCGGGGTGTTCACGCTGGGCGTCGGGGCCGGCGCGGGCGGCCCAATCTCGAATCCGTGGGCGCTGGCGGCGTTCGGGCTCGGGGCGACCTGCCAGGGGATCGGCGCGGTCGTGATGAGCCTCCGCCGTCCCGCCGGCGAAGGGTGGTGGGGGCGTTCGGCCCAGTTCGCCGGGGCCGGCGCCGTCGCTCTCCTGGCGCTCCCCGTGCTCGGGCGCTCCGTCGCGCTCCCCTGGACCGTGCCGGTGATCGGCTCGATCCTTTACTTCGCGGGGATCTCCCTCGTTCTCGGGTACACGATCTTCTTCCGGATCCTCGCACGGTCCGGAGCGATCTCGGCCAACCTGGTGACGTTCCTGAACCCCATCGTGGCGCTCGCCCTCGGCATCGCGGCCTTCGGGGAGTCGCTCGGCTGGACCGAAGTCGCCGGTCTCGCGCTCGTGCTGGCCGCCCTCACCGGGATCGAGCTCTCCGATCGGTCGCGGAGCCCGCCGTCCCCGACGGCTCGCCCCGTCCCGTGGCTCCGTCGGCGGTGGCCCGTCACGGGACGGTCGACGGGAGGTCGGTCCGACGGGTCGCCGTCCGACGGTCCTAGTGGACCGCCTCGTAGTGGAGCAGGATCTCCCGATCCTCGCCCGGCTTCGTCTCCACGAGCTTGAGCGTGGTCTGGGTCCCCATGGGGCCCCAATACCGGGGTCCCTTACCGTAGACGACGGGCATGACGAAGAACCAGTAGTCGTCGGCGAGGTCCCGGCGCAGGCACTCGCGCACGACCGCCGGGCCCCCCTCCAGCATGATGTTCCCGCCCTTCTCGCGCCGGAGCTTCGCGAGGACCTTCGCGAGATCGCCCTTCAGGATCCGCGAGTTCTCCCAATCGGTGGACTTCAGGCGGTGGGAGAGGCAGATCTTCTCGACGCGGTCGAGGTACTGTCGGTAGGGGAGGAGCCACTTCGGTTCCTTGCTGTCCGGCTTCAGCGCCTTCTCGCTCCACGTCCGCTGGTGGCCGAGGAACGAGCGGCGGCCCATGACGACCGTCGTGACGTCGTCGAACCGGTCGTACCACATGTGGCGGAAGAGCGCGTTGACGTCCGCCGTGTCGTGGTCGGAGCCCGGGTACTTGGGGAATTCGCCGCGGCCGTCCAGGGTCATGTACGCGTTCGCCGTGATCTTCCGCATCTCCGTCTCCCTCGCTGCGGGGAACACATGCCCAAATTGACATATATCTCTTTGGACATCCTTCTAACGTGGCGGACGTCTTCCAGATCCTCGCGGAGCCGTCGCGGCGGCACCTGCTCGAGGCGCTCCGGCACGGCGAACGGTCCGTGACCGATCTCGTCGACCGGACGCGCATGTCGCAGCCGTCCGTCTCGAAGCAACTGCGCATCCTGCGGGACTCGGGCGTCATCTCCCTCCGGGCGTCCGGGCGTCACCACCTCTACTCGATCCGGGGGCAGGCGCTCCGGGAGGCGTCCGAATGGCTTTCCTACTACGAACGGTTCTGGCACGACGGCCTGGACCGGATGGACGACGCGCTCCAACGGGTGCCCCGGTCGAGGCCCCGACGGAAGTCATGAGCCGACCCGACGCATCGGAGGTCGCGGTCCGGATCGAGAAGGTCGTTCGAGCGCCGCCCGACCGGGTGTTCCGGGCGTTCCTCGAGCCCGACCTGATGCGCCAGTGGATCACGCCCGACGAGCTCGACCTCGACCGGATCACGGTGGACGCCCGGGTCGGGGGCCGCATCGAGGTCTGGCATTCGCAACACGGCGTGAGCACCGGCCGCTTCGAGGGTCGGTTCGTCAAGATCGACCCCCCGCGGGAGCTCGTCTACCGATGGGCGTTCGTGGGAACCGAGCCGGAGAAGGGGGAGTACTACGACACGCTCGTCACGGTCCGGTTGGCAGCCTCGGGCGAGGGGCGGACGCAGGTCTCGGTCGTCCACGAACGGTTGGCCGAACTCCGTCGGGCCGCCCCCCACGTCTACCACCGGCTCGTCCCGGGCTGGGAGAACTGCCTCGGAAAGCTCGAGCGCGCCGTCCGCGAACCCGCCCCGAATCCCGGCTGACCCGCCGGCGGCCCCGACCCGCGACGCCCTTCGGGCCGGGGTCACCGCCGACCGGGACCCGCGCGCCGCGAGCTCGACGCGCCGACCGACGCGAGTTCGGGGAACTGGCCCGAACCGAGGCGGGCGGCGCAGCCCCCGCCCACCACCCTTTTGCGGACGATGGGTTGCCAGCCCCTATGGCTCCTCCCGGTGAGGACCTTGCCGCGAACAGGGATCGGGAGCGAGCGACCAGGTCTGCCGCCTCGGCCGGGTGGAAGACCTACGACACGGCCCAAGTCGCGGTCTCGCGACCCGCCCCCGCAGCGTTGATCCGGCGCGCCCGGATGGCCCGAGAGAGGCGCATCCGGGACCTCGACTCCGGGATTGGCGAGCCGCGCTCCGATTCCCCGGTGTCGGGCTAGGATGACGGAACGCGACGCGCCCGGCGGCGACGCGGCGTCCGACGGACAGCGAGCGCCGGGGAACTGGCCGGTGCTCGTCGTCGGGGGAACCGGCGACCTCGGGGGCCGGGTCATCGACCAGCTTCTGGCGCGCGGGAAGCGGGTCCGCGCCCTCGTCCGGCCCGGCAGCGACGCCACTCGGCTGGAGGGCCTCGGCGTCGAGGTGGTCCGCGGGGACATGCTGGTGCCGGAGTCGCTCGACCCGGCGATGCGCGGAGTCTCCGCCGTCGTCTCCAGCGCGATTGGCTACTCCAAGCGGAA
>JASHWW010000063.1 GCA_030043855.1 Thermoplasmata archaeon | reverse complement strand
GCCGACAGGAAGCTGAACGTTCCGAGGATCGAGGCGGTCTCGGCGATGACGATCGCGATCCAGACGACCGAGATCACGACGCGCAGGGTTCGGACGACGAGCGGGGAACTCCCCTTCCGTTTCGCGAAGTTGCCGGCCCAGCCGCTGAGATAGATTCCGACGGCCGCGGGCACTGCGATGAACAGGACGATCTGGATCGCGAGCGCCTCGGTCCCCGTCATGGCCGATCGACCCGTCCGAGGACCAACGCCCTATCGATAAAGCCCCGCCCCTGGTAGCGGTCCCGGAGCGACGGGAGCCCGCCAACGGCCGACCGAGTCCGGGGCCTCATCCGAACCGGTCGAGCCGGCCGAGCCACGGAGTGGCGATCCGGTCCCTCTCCTGCGCGGTCATCGAGCGGGCCAGACGCCGGACCGCCGACGTCGCCTCGTACGCTCGATCCTCCAGCCGATCGTGCGGACCGAACGCGACTCCGTGCCGTCTCCCCAACAGGCACTCTAGATAGTAGGTGGCCTGGGCGGTCGAGTCCGGTCGGCGGCGCCGGGCCCCGGGCGACGCGAGTGCGTCGGTGAGGCAGGTGTAGCTCACTCGGGAGGGAGAGACGGAGGCGATCGCCACCTCCGCCCCGCGCCCCGGTTCCACCGGCACCGGGACCGGAATCCATCCGGCGCCCAACCCCGCGTTCTCCGACCGGGAGGACGCTCGCGCCCGCAGGAACCGACGCCAGGCCGCAACGATCGGGAGCGCGCCATCGAGATCGGATCCGGCAAAGGTTCGCAGCTGCTGACCCACCGAGCGGCCCTCGAGTTGGCCGAGTCGGGCGGCGAACGCGGTCCAGAGCTCAGCGGGCCAGCCGTCCCCCTGACAGACGCTGCCCGGTCCGGTGGCGGACACCCGACCGCGATCGACCCAGTAGACGACGCAACAGATGCCGTCGGTCGAGCGCGGGTCGGGAGCGCGCAAGCGGAGGGCCAGGTGGGGTGTGCTCAGGTTCGATGTGAATCGCCGATAGCGATCCGACCAGGCCCCGTAGGCCCTTCGCAGCACGGTTCCGTCCGTGCTCGTGAGCGTCGCGAGCCGGGCCCGGGTGAATGGCGGAAATTCGTCGTCGGCCCGGAGCAGCCCGGCCCAGCTCATCCGGGCGCCGTGCCCAATGACGAGCTCGTGTCCGTCGGACCCCGGCGGCCCTCCCATGGGTGGGGGCGACCCGTTTCCGATTACCCGTCGCGCGACGATCGGAGGTCGCGACCGGTCTCGAGCACCGACTTGAGGTTCATCGCGAAGTACGTCCATCCCCACTCGGCTCCGGCGTAGAGCTCGGTCCACTTCTGGAGTTTCGGAAACCCCTCGTGCCGAACGTGGAGCACCGAGCCGTCGCCCTCCGGTTCGACCGTGAGCCGGAACACCGTCCCGGACAGCGAGACGCCCGGCCACGACCAGGCGAGCGCGACCTCCCGGGGCGGTTCGTAGACGAGGACCTTCCCGGTATGCGTCGGGCCGCCGGTCCATCCGAGCCGGTATCGACCGCCCCGCCGAGGCGTCAACTCGGCAACGTCCGCGAGCCAACGCACCAGCATCTTGGGATTCACCAGCGCGTCGAACGTCTTCTTCGGGGCAGCGCGAATGAAGTACTGGTGGTCGAGCGTCCGGGTCGGTGTCGCGGACATCGTGTCCCTCGCACGGACCAATCGGGCGGAGAATTAGAGTCGAGCGGGGAACGCGCCTCCATCCCCCGTGGAGCCGTCGGGACTCTCACCGGCGAGAACGGATCCTGGGAGCCGATCTCCGACCCGTGCGCGAGCGGGAGTCGCTTCGGTCTCCGGCGACCGGACCCCGGACGGCGCGGGGCCCGCCTTCCGGCCGCCCGACGCCGGCCCGAAGCAAGCCGTATCACGAACCCGTCCTTACGCCGGCCGGCCGAGCGATGCGAGCGAAGGGACGTACGTCGGTCTCCATCGGTCTCACGTGGAGCACCGTCGCCTCCGTGGTCGTCGCACTGACCTCCGCCGGCGTCGGGGCGGCCTGGGCCGTCGCGGTTCGTGGAGTCTCGGAGGTCTCCGACATCGAGTCGTCGTCCAACTCGACGATCGCGAACCTCACCGCGCCCGGTGTCTCCTTCGACGGAGGGATCTTCGACCCGTCGACCCAGAACCTGTACCTGACGTTCCAAGGAGGCGTGGGAGGGTGCACCAGCGGGCGGGTCATGGAGATCTCCGGGGCTTCGCTCGCACCCCTCGCCAACTTTACGACGCAGGCCGACCCGACCGGCCCCGCGCTCGACCCAACGTCGGGCGACCTCTACCTCGGTTCGAACTCCTTCTGCGACAACGTCACCGTGTTGGACCCGACCTCCGGGGCGATCCTCGCCACGGACGGGGTCTCCGGTGCCCCGCTGGCCCCGGTCTGGGACGCGGCGACCGGTGCCGCCTACTTCCCGACCGTCTCGACCAACCTCGCGAACGGGTCCGTGGTCGGCGTCTCCGGACTTGCGACGATCGCCCCGATCCCGATACCGTTCGTCCCCGGGTCCGTGACGTTGGATCCGGACTCCGGAACCCTCTACGTTTCGGGGCTCCTGGCGCCCACCGTCGAGGTCGTTTCCCCGGGCCAAAGCACCGCGGTCGCCTCGATCGGGCTCGGTGGCTCGGCGGCCCTCGGCCGGCTCACGTTCGATCCGGCGAACGGCGACCTGTATACCGCGCAGGGCGACAATGTGAGCGTGATCTCGACCACCACGAACGAATCCATCGCGCAGGTCCCGGTCGGGGCGGATCCGGCCAGCCCCGTGTACGACCCGACGAACTCCTTGCTCTACGTCGCCAATCTTCGCTCGGGTACTGTGAGCGTGATCTCGTCCAGTTCGAACTCGGTGGTCGCGACGATCTCGGACGTGCCTTCGCCCGGTGCGCCCCTCTACGACTCGCAGAACGGGGACCTGTACATTCCGACCGACTTCGACGGCAGCTACGCGTCCTCGCCGCTCTGCGTCTATTCCCCGTCGGAGCAACGGATTCTGGGGTACACGCCCGCCGGACTCGGGCAGAGCACCCCCCTCCTGGACCCGACGACCGGCGACCTCCTGATTCCGGACTACGCGGACGCGGGCAACCTGGCGGTCGTGACGGTCGTCAGTCCGATTCCCGCCGTCACCGGGGACACCTGCTCGCCGACCGGCGCGACCACGACCGCGGCGGTGGTCGGACCGACCACGCTCGCGGTGGGAGTCGGAGTGGCGCTGGGTCTCGCGGGTCTCGCGGTCTGGGTTCGGATACGAGGACGGGATCCCGATCGGTCCTGACGCCGACCCGGCACCCGAGCGGGCCGGACCGGAACGTGCCGGCGGCACGGTACGCCGCGCCCGTCGGTCCGGAGTCGCGGGTGCGACCCACCTCGAGCCACGGCGCGCGTGCCGCGCGGGGTGCACGGACGCCCGGTCGGGGCATCGCCCGGCCGCGCGGAGCACACTCGGCTAGTCCTCCGGGTTCAGCACGATCACGTTGCCGTCGGGGTCGGAGATCCGGGCGAACCTCCCCCACGGGCGCTTCGTGACCGGGAGGTCGAACACCACGCCCCGGTCGGCGAGCTTCCGGCATTCCGCTGCGAAGTCGCCGCGGAGGTGGAACGTGATGCCCTGGTTCCCCGGACTGAGCTCCTCGCCGATCTCGGGCCCCTCGCA
>JASHWW010000006.1 GCA_030043855.1 Thermoplasmata archaeon | reverse complement strand
GGTCCGTCGCCCTCCGGCGGTAACCCCACGGCCCGAGCGACCACCGACGGGCCGCCGACGGGGACGATGCCGTCGGCCACCCGCTCGGTAGCGATCTACCTCGGCATCCCGCTGTTCGTCGGCCTCGCCGGCGCGGCGACGTTCGGTCTGAGCTTCACCGGATTGCTGCCGTACCTTCCGACCGCCGCGGTCGACGTCTCGTACTCGTTCCTGCGGATGCTCGCCGCGTACGCGGCGTCGCTCGGCTTCTCGCTCGCGTACGGGTACTACGCCGCGTCGCACACGACCGGCGAACGGGTGATGATCCCGGTCCTCGACATCCTCCAGTCGGTCCCGATCCTCGGGTTCTTCCCGGTCGCGATCGTCTTCTTCGTCAACCTGACCGGGCCGGGCTCGTGGCTCGGTCCGAACATCGCGTCGGTCTTCCTCATCTTCACCTCGATGGCCTGGAACATGGTCTTCGGCGTCTACGAGTCGCTGAAGACGCTGCCGGCCGAACTGCGGGAGGCGGCCGACACGTTCGGCGTCCGGGGATGGCAGCGGTTCCGTCGGGTGCTGTTCCCCGCGACGGTCAATCGGCTGGTCTACAACTCGGTCCTGTCGTGGACGGGCGGTTGGTTCTTCCTCGTCGAGGCGGAGATCTTCACGACGAACTCGCGGGCGCTCCCCGGCATCGGGAGCTACCTCTCGTTCGCCGCCAGCTCGGGGAACACCGAGAAGTTCGTCGCAGGGCTCCTGATGCTGATCCTCGTCATCGCCCTGCTCGACTTCGCCGTCTGGCGCCCCCTCGGTCGCTGGGCCGAGCGGTTCCGCTACGACACCTCCCCGAGCGGGGAGGGCGAGATCGCCGGGCCGAACCGCGACCCGAGCAGCCGGTTCCGACGGGCCGCCGCCTACGTGACGCGGGGGGTCCGCTCCGGCGTGGTCCGCGTGACGACGCCCCTCGTCCAGCTCGCCGCGATCACCGTCCGCCCCGTCCGCAAGCCGACCCCCTTCCAGCGCTCCGCCTTCTACTACGTCGCCCTCGGCGCGATCCTCGTCAGCGTCTGGCTCATCATCATCGCGATCACGGTCGCCGTCTTCCACATCTTCACGGGCCCGATCGCGCCGTGGGTCCGGACCGACCTCCTGCAGGTGCCGTTCGCGGTCGCCGCCTCGACCGGACGGGTCGCGGCCGCCTACGCGATCTGCTTCGCGATCGCGCTCCCGCTCGCGGTCCTGATTGCCCGTCGGCCCCACGCCTCGCGCGTCGGCCTCCCCGTGATCGAGGTGATCGCGTCGTTCCCCGCGACCGCGCTGTTCCCGGTCATCATCTTCGTCCTGGTCCCGTACCTGACGCCGAACGGGGCGGCCATCCTGATGCTGATGACCGGGATGCTCTGGTACCTGTTCTTCAACCTCCTCTCCGGCGTCCGCAGCCTCGCGCCGGACCTCGAGGAGGCGGCCCGGTCGTACGGGCTCAAGGGCCGGCAGTTCTTCCGGCGGGTCCTGTTCCCGGGGATCTTCCCCGCCCTCGTGACGGGGTCGATCACCGCGTTCGGCGGCGGATGGAACACGCTGATCGTGGCGGAGTACCTTCAGGTCGGGACCCACAACTCCCTCAGCGTGCTCGGCGTCGGGCAGATGATCGACATCGGCTACGCGCGGGCGCCCGCCGGCTATCCCTTGATGGTCGCGGCGCTGTTCGCACTGGTCGCGACGGTGATCGCCATCAACGAGCTTTTGTGGAAGCCGCTCTACCGCCGGGCGGCCGAGCAGTACCGGTACGACTGAGCCCGGTCCCGGGACGCGCGCGGACGGAAGGGACGGACGATGGCCCTGATCCGGATCGAGCACGTCGACAAGAGCTTCGCGTCCCGCCACGGGACGATCGCCATCATGCAGGACATCACGTTCGACGTCAAGGACGCCGACTTCGTGGCGATCGTCGGTCCCTCCGGGTGCGGAAAGTCGACCCTCCTCCGCCTCATCCAGGGACTCGACCGGCCGACGGCGGGGTCGATCTCGTTCCGGGGCCAGCCCGTCGCCGGCGTCTGCACGCAGATGGCGATGGTCTTCCAGAGCTTCGCGCTCTACCCGTGGCTGACGGTCTCCCAGAACGTCGCCTTCGGGCTCGAGGCGCTCGACTGGCCGAAGGAGAAGATCGGCAGCCAGGTGGAGCGGTACGTCTCGGTCACGGGGCTCGATGGCTTCCAGGAGGCGTACCCCCGGGAGCTGTCGGGCGGCATGCGACAGCGGGTGGGGCTCGCCCGGGCGCTCGCCGTCGAGCCCGCGGTCCTGCTGATGGACGAGCCGTTCAGCGCCCTCGACGCCCTCACCGCGGAGAGCCTCCGGGAGGAGATCTTGCAGCTGTGGCGGGACCCGGCGCTGCCGCCGGAGGCGGTCATCCTCGTGACCCACAACATCGAGGAGGCGATCCAGCTCGCGGACCGGGTGATCGTGCTGTCGCGCCGGCCCGGGCACGTGCTCGAGGCGATCGACGTCGACCTGCCCCGCCCGCGCGACCGGAAATCGACCCCGTTCTACGACCTGACGGACCGGATCTACTCCCTGATCACGCAGGGCGGCATGGCCGGCCCGCCGGTTCCGGCGGCCGAGACGAAATCGCCGTAATTGCGAACGTATATACCCGCCCGCATCTGGTTGGCCACCGGAACCACCCGTGCCGACGATCTTCCCGAAATCGAGCCCCACGGAGCTGCTGGGGCTCCTCGTGCTGCTGAACGGCCACAAGGGCTCCGAGGACGTCGCTCGCCTGGCCGACGACCTGGACCTGGAGATCGACGAGATCTTCCCGTCGCTCGAGTACGCCGAGCTCCTCCAGTTCGTGAAGGTCGTCGACGGCCGGGCGTCGTTCACCGAGCTCGGGCAGAAGCTGGTCGCCGGGTCGATCCGCGAGCGCAAGGCGATCCTGCGGGACCAGATCAAGCGGACGACCCTGTTCAAGACGATCCTCCGTGCCCTCGAGAACGCCCCCAACCACGAGCTATCGGACGACGACCTCGCGCAGATCGTGTCGTTGACGACGGCCGCCGCGGACGAGGCGGTGCAGAACATCGTCAACTGGGGCCGGTATGCCGAGCTGTTCCGCTACGATGCGGAGGCCCACCGGTTGATCCTGTCCAAACCCGCCGCGACGACCCGCTCGGGCAGCGGACGGTCGCCGCCGAGTTCCGGCGCGACTCCCCCGGGTCCCTCGGGGGGATCCCGCAAGGCGAGCTCGCCCCCGTCCGAGTACCGGGGCACGGGCGTCGTGCCGGCGTTCGCCTGACCCCGCGACCTTCCCTTGGTCACCCTCGGGTAGCCGCTAGACTAAGTGACCGTCCGCCGGTCGTGCGGCGACGACCATGACCGACCTGACGATCGCGGGGATCCCGGGGAGCCTGCGGAAGAACGCCTACAGCCGCGGGCTGTTGCTCGCCGCCCAGGAACTGGCGCCGCCGGGCAGCCGGGTCGAGCTGGTCGACATTCGGGGATTCCCCGTCTTCAACCAGGACGACGAGGGGACTCTTCCCGAGCCGGTCCGTCGGGCGAAGGACCAGGTGAAGCGAGCCGACGCGGTCCTGTTCGCGGTCAACGAGCACAACTACGGGCTGTCGGCGGCGGAGAAGAACGCGATCGACTGGATCTCCCGGCCGTACCCCGACAACTCGTGGAACGGCAAGCCCGCCGGGATCCTGAGCGCGTCGGTCGGTCAGGTAGGAGGGGCCCGGGCGCAGTACGAGCTGCGGCAGACGATGGTCTTCCTGAACCTCTTCCCGATCAACCGCCCCGAGGTGATCGTGTCGTTCGCCGCCGACAAGTTCGACGCGGAGGGACGTCTCACGGACCCGAAGGTCCGGACGTTCGTCGCCAACCACCTCGCCGAGCTCGTCCGGTACACCCGGGTGCTGAACCGGCCCGTCTGATCGACCGCGATTTCCAAAGTCCTTAAGCGGCAGAGCCGTTCCCCCGCCGCGTTGGGCACGTAGATCAGCGGAAGATCGCTGCTTTCGCAAAGCAGAGGTCGGGGGTTCAAATCCCCCCGTGTCCACTCGCGTCCTCGGAGCCGAGAGCCTTCTTAGCCCGCGGCCGCCTCGGGACGGGGAGGAGCCGAGGGTGGTCGCGTCGGTCCGCGGTTGGGCACTGCTCGTCACGTTCGGACTGGTCGCCGTGGGCGCCCTGGCCAGCGTCCCGTCCGCGCGGGCGGAGATCCCCGCCATGGGCCACCCGGACGTCCCCGCGGGAGCGGCCCGGGTACCGGCCGCACCGTGCTTTCTCGGTGGGATCGGACGCGTGCCAGCGGCGTGCGGTGCGGTCGCCGCACTGCCGGAACGCCCGACCGCAGCGGTCGCCGGAGCGGCCTCCGCGCCGCCGGCGCGATACGATCCCGCGATGGTCTACGACGCGAAGGACGGCTACCTGCTCCTCTTCGGGGGGCTGAACGCCACGAGCGTCCCCCTCTCCGACACGTGGGAGTACGCCGCGGGGAAGTGGACCGAGCTGTCGCCCCCGCATCATCCGTCGGCGCGCGCGTTCGCCTCGATCGCCTACGACGCGAAGGATGGGTACGTCGTGCTCTTCGGCGGGGTCGGCGAGAACGCCTCCGGGGGCCTGACGATGCTCTCCGACACCTGGACCTTCGTCGGGGGACAGTGGACGAAACTCAGCCCGGCGACCCATCCGGTCGGGCGCTATGCCGCGGTCGCGACCTACGACACGGCGAACAAGAAGGTCGTGCTGTTCGGCGGGCTCTCCGTCAACTTCGTGACGGGGAGCTCCACGCTCTACGGGGACACGTGGACGTTCGTGGGCGGGACCTGGACGCGGCTGAGCCCCTCCGTCCACCCGAGCCCGCGAGGCGCGGACGGGCTCGCGTACGACCCCACGACCGGGGACGTCGTCCTCTTCGGCGGGTGCGGCTACGCGGCCGGATTCTGCGGGGATCCCCTGCACGACACGTGGGAATTCCATTCCGGTGGATGGACTCGACTGCGCGTGACGGCGCCGACGCACACGTTCGGGTTCGTCGCCCTGGTGGAGAACCCTCCGAACGGGACGCTCCTCCTGTACGGCGGCGCCGACAATTCGACCGTCCTCGGTACCACGTGGACGTACTCGGCGACCGGCTGGACCGCGTGGAGCGGCAGCCCCTCGCCGCCCCGGATGGCGGGCGAGGGGGTCGCGTTCGATCCCCATGCGGGTCGGTCCGGGAACGGCGAGGTCGTCCTGTTCGGCGGAGTCCAACCGTTCGTCCCGACCGTCTACGACGGCGCGTGGGCGTTCTCGAGCGGCGCCTGGCTGCGGGTCTGAACGACCGAACCGGGGCCGCGCGCGCGGCTCACCGCGTCTTCCCCCCCGGTCTCGCGGAGGGGCCCGGCTCCCCGTCCGCGCGGGGGAACGCCAGGTTCCCGGCGGTGCTGGCGGGCGGCAGGAAGGTGGCGTCCCGCAGCAGCCGCACGACGGCCTCTCCGCGCGACGTCAACCGGTACCGGTCGCCGTCGTGGCGGAGGAGCGCCGCGTCGACCAGCTTGCGGAGATGGAACGACAGCTTCGGGGAGTCCGACAGCTCGGTCGCCGTCAGGATCTCGGTGAACGAGGCGGGAGCCTCGGCGAGACGCAACAGCGCACGCCGGCGGATCGGGTTGGAGAGCGCCTCCAGCGCCGCATGCGTCTCCTCGGCGGCCACGGCGCCCCCCATCGCGAGCGCGGCCGCCGGGCCGACGCGGTGCGGATCGAAGGCGACGCGCAGCGGGCCGTGGCCCACGAGGAGGGTCCGGAGCCGGTCGAGAATCCCGACCACCTCCTCGAGCCGGTGGTCCGCGAGGAGTTGTTCCGCGTGGGCGATCACGACCGCGCCGGTCGGATGCGCGGCCAGGAACTCCCCGGTCCGGTCGACGAGCTCGCTCGGCCGCGTCGGGTCGAGGAGCGCGCCGGTGAGGTGGGCCCCGGACGCGGGGGCGGGCGCGTCGAACAGGAGGACCTCGTACTTGCCCGAAGCGGCCAGGTTCCGCGCCTCGCGGACGGGGTCTCGCGCCGACTCGCCGGGCGCCGAGAACTCCCGTTCCTGGGCGACCAGGGCGAGGGTCTCGCGGACCTGTTCGATGCGGAACGGTTTGCGGATGTAATCGAACGCGCCCAGCTTCATCGCCTCGAGCGCGCTCTCCACGGTCGCGAACCCGGTGACCATCACCACGGGTGTTCGGGGCCACCGTTGGCGCACGTCGCGCAGGAGTTCGAGCCCTCCGTGGCGGGGCATCTTCAGGTCCGTCAGGACCGTGTCCATTTCCTGGTGTTCGAGGAGCTCCACCGCCTTCGCGACGGACGGGGCGGTCGTGACCTCGTGACCGTCGTCCCGCAGCAGCTCCGCCAGCTCCTCGCGAAACACGGCGTCGTCGTCGACCACGAGGAGGCGCACGGCCCCCGGACCGACCGGCCGAAAATAGGGGTTTCGCCGGTCGCCCCTCGACGCGTCGGGGGCGACCGCGTCAGCTTCGCGTTCGCGGTTCGTGGAGCGGGAGCGATACGAGGAATCCGGCCCCGGCGCCCGGGACGTTCCGCGCGGTGATGGTGCCGTGGTGGGACTGCACGATGCCGTGGCAGATCGCCAGACCCAGCCCCGTACCTTGCCCTTCCGGCTTGGTCGTGAAGAACGGCTCGAAGACGTGCGGGAGCACCTCCCCGGGGATCCCCGGACCCGAGTCGATCACCTCCACCTCGGCCCGGGCGCCGTGCCGCCGGACCGACAGGCGAATCGTTCCGTCCGCCCCGACCGCATCGTAGGCGTTGTTGAGCAGGTTCGTCAGCACCTGCATCAGCTGCCCCCGGTCCCCCTCGATCGGGACCGGATCCGCCGGGTAGATGTCCGCGATCTCGACGTCCGCCGACCGCTTGCCGCGGAGAAAGCCGACGGCGTCCCGGGCCACGCCGGACAGATCGATCTCGCGCATCTGCGGGGTCTCGCGGCGGGCGAAATCGAGGAGGCTCCGCACGATCCGAGCGGCCACTTCGACCTGGTCGGTCATGCTGGCCAGCCGGGAGGCCGCCCACGGGTCCGTCGTGCGGCGACGCATGCTCTCCGCAATCAGCATGACGTTCGCGAGCGGCGTGTTGATCTCGTGGGCGACCCCGGCCGCCAGTTGGCCGACCGACGCCAGCTTGTCGGCGTGGGCCGCGCGGAGCTCCCAACTCCGTTGCTCGGAGAGGTCGACCGCGACGCCCAGGTAGTGGGAGACCTGGCCGGTCGTCGTCCGGATCGCGGTGATCGTCAGCAGCACCGGTCGTTCCCGCCCGTGCCGGTCCCGGTTCGTGATCTCGCCGGCCCAGTACCCGCGTTGCGGGTCGAGCAGGTCGGCCCACATGGCGCGGTAGAATTCCGGCGGCGTGTGGCGGCTGCGGACCAAGTTCGGCTTACGTCCGATGCACTCGGCGCGGGAGTATCCGTAGATCCGCTCGAACGCGGGATTGACGTCGACCATGACCCCGCGATCGTCGGTCAACTGCATCGCGTTCGTCGAGGTTCGGAACGCTTCGAAGAAGAGGCGGGAGCGCACCTCCTCCTCCACCCGCTCGCTCACGTCCCGGAACGCGAGCAGGACCCGCGAGGTGCCGTCCCGCCCGGGGGCGAGCGGTCGCACATCGACGTCGAGGAAGACCCCGCTGGCCCCGGCACGATACCGGGCCCGCACCGACCGAAACGACGCCGAGGGGGCCCCGGCGAGCGCGGCGTCGACCGCCGCTCCGATCTCCGGCGACCACGTCCCGTCCTCCTCCAGGATCCGATGGAAGTCCTGACCGACGATCGCAGGATCCCGGCCGGTGGTGGCGAAATAGGCGGGATTCGCCCAGACGATCGTTCCCGGGGCGGCGATGACGGCCAGCCCGATCGGCGCCGACGCGAGCACTTCGGTGGCCGAGACGGGCGCGGTCTCGTCGACTCCCATCCGGACCTTCCGCCGGCGTGGACCGGCCGCCGGCTCTTCTCCCTGTCGGAGGGGTTCGGGTCCGCCGAGCTCGGTCAAACGGAGTTCACGGACCGAATATCCTCCGCGGCGCGGTCGCCCCGGCACATGCCGGCTCCGGCGGCGCTGATCGTGGGAGAGACGCCGAGCCTCGCGCGGTCGATCCGGGACCTGCTCGACGCCGGCTCGGTGCGCGTCGAACACGTGGATGTGCTCGACGAGGTCGGGCCGTTGCGCGAGGTCGCGGCTCGATTCCCGGTCGTGATCGCCGCGGCGAGCGGGCCCTACTGCACGACCGCCCGGGCCTGGGCCCAGGGCCGTCTCCCGGGGACGGCCCTCGTAGTCGTCGGTTCGCGCGACCCAGCGGTCGCGCGGCTCCCCGGCGTCCACCCGGTGCCCCTCCCGCTGGTCCCCGAAGAATTGCTCGCGCTCGTCCAGCGTCTGCTCCGAGCCGGTGCCGACCCACCCGCCACCCGCGGTGCCGCTTAGGGCGCGCGGGACGCGAGCTCATTAGGCCGAGCCCCTCCCCCACGGGCGAATGCCCGACGAGGGGTGGGCCGGCGTCGACCGGTACCTGGGCGAGGAGTTCGTGCCCTCCGACCCCGTCCTCGACGCCGCGCTGCGCGAGTCGTCGGCCGCCGGCTTGCCGTCGATCCAGGTCTCGCCGCTGCAGGGACGCCTCTTGCAGGTTCTCGCCGAGGCGGTTCGGGCGCGACGGATCCTCGAGATCGGGACGCTGGGAGGGTACAGCACGATCTGCCTCGCCCGGGGACTCGCCGCGGACGGCCGACTCCTCAGCCTCGAACTCTCCCCGCACCACGCCGAGGTCGCTCGGCGGAATCTCGCCCGCGCCGGGTTGGACGACCGCGTCGAGATCCGGGTCGGACCCGCGCTCGACTCCCTGGCCCGCCTCGGGGCCGCGGGGGAAGAGCCGTTCGACCTGGTGTTCATCGACGCCGACAAGACGAGCTATCCGCAGTACCTCGACTGGTCGCTGCGACTGACGTCGGCCGGCAGTTTGATCGTCGCCGACAACGTGGTCCGACAGGGCGGAGTCGCCGATCCGGGAACCCGGGACCCGAGCAACGTCGGGATCCGGGCCTTCCTGCATCGGCTCGCGAACGAGCCCCGCGTCAACGCGACCGTGATCCAGACGGTCGGGTCGAAGGGCCACGACGGGTTCGCCCTCGGCGTGGTGCTCTCCGGCCCGACCCCCTCCGACGGGCCGAGCCGCGTCAACCCCGCTTGACTCGGGATTCTTCCGCTCCGGCCCGCTCCCGAATCCGGGGTCCGGTGGCGAGGATGTTCGATCCCAGCACCGTCCGTCTCACGGTGACCGGCCCGGTCGAGGGGCCGACCACCTTGCGCGATGGCGAGAACGTGGTGATCCGACCGGTACGCGACGACGATCGCGAAGGGCTCCGGGAGTTCGTCGCCGGGGTCTCGGACGGTGCGCTCGCGCGTCGATACTTCGGTGCGGTCCGGCCGGAGCGCGTCCTGGAGAGCATCTTGGCGGGGGCGCACGACCCGGACGGCCTCTCGCTGGTGATGGAGTCCCGCTCCGACGGACGCCCCCGACTCGTCGCCCTCGCCGAGTACCGGCGGGACGGACCGACCTCGCCCGGCGCCGAGGCGGCGTTTCTCGTCACGGAGTCGTACCAGGGGCGTGGCTGCGCGACCCTGCTGCTCGAGCGGTTGGCCCGGGCCGCCGTGGGTCACGGAATCGTATTCTTGCACGCGATCGTGCTCTCGGAAAACTTCGCGATGGTCGACGTCTTCCGCGGGTGCGGCCTGCCGCTGGAGGAGCGCTGGGGCACCGACGCCTTGCACTTTCGGATCTACCTGCCGATCGGCGGGGGCGCAGTGCCTCGACCCCTCGCGGCCGGGACCTCGAGCGGACGGATCGTCGCGCGGTAACGTCCGGGATACCTGCCTGCGCGGACGTGCACAGGGATTAAGCGCCCCTCCGCCGTGATTCTGCCACGCCCATGCCGACGGTAAAGATCCTCGCGAACGAGAACGGGCCGAACTTGGTGATGGTCGACGGGAAGGTCTCGACGGCGCTTTGTCGCTGTGGCCACTCGAAGAACAAGCCGTTCTGCGACGGATCCCACCGCTCGGCCGAGTTCCGGGCCGCGAAGGCCGAGATCACCGTCGTCGAATAGGGGCCGCCGGGCGTCGCCGCCCGGTCGCGTCGGCGAGCCGGACCGCCACCCAGAGCCCGCGATCGCTTTGGAACCCGCTCGGGATCCGCCGCGCGCGGAGTCCGGCGGCGGCAAAGGCCGACCGCATCGTCGGCCGGTCGAAGAGTCCCATGTCGTGGACTTCGGACCAGTGCCGGATCCCCGCCGGCCCGGCCGCGACGTAGTGCATCGTCAGCACCGACCGCCCGCCCCGCCGCACCGGATGGCCGACTCGGACGACACGAGAGGTCCGCGGACCCGCCGTCGCGACGTGGACGGTGCGGTCCCGGAACCGGACGGGCTCGATCCACGGCTCCACCACGACGACCCCACCGTCCGCGAGGTGGCGGGCGAAGGTCGCGAGGGTGCGTCGGAGCGCGGCCCCCGTCCGCACGTACCCGATCGCCGAGAAGAGGCACGTGATGACGTCGTATCGCCGACCCAGGCGGAACGATTCCATCCGTCCACGAACGAACGTCACGTCGGGCAGGCGTCGCCGGGCGATCGCGAGCATCGGGCCGCTGGCATCGAGTCCGGTGGCCCGGCTCCAACGGCGGAAGTGACGCAGGTGCCCGCCGGTCCCGCACCCCACGTCGAGCAATGTCGGGCGACCGGCCGGCAGGGTTCGGCGGACGATCTGGCGGATGCGGTCCGACTCCCGACGGTACTGCTTCCACCCGTAGACCGTGTCGTACTCCTCGGCCAGACGGCGATACGTGTCGGGCGCGCTCGTTCGTCGCCTCACGTCCCGAACGCCCGGATCCGTCGCGCCCACGAGGCGAGGTGGGGGTAGGTCCGCGGCGTCGTTCGCCCGACGGTCCACCACGGGGAGAGCGAGCCGTAGAGGCCGAAGTCGGCGACCGTCGGGACCTCGAGCACGTAGGGACGGTCCTGCACCATGCCGTCGATCATCGCGAAGTACGGCTGCAACTCCCGCTCGAACTCCTTCTGCCGGGAGCGGAGGACCGCGAAGGGGCCCCGGGCCCGGACCTGCAGCTCCTCGAAGACCCACCGTTCGTCGTCGCTCGACAGGACGGGCGGAACTTCGGTGACGACGACCCGCCACACCCGTTCCTCCACGACCTGATGCCCCCAGTTTTCGATCGCGCGAGCGAGCGCCTCCTGCCCGGCGGGGTGGAGCGACGGCTCGGGACGCACCCGGTCGAGGAACTCCGGGATCTCGTGCCACAGCACGGTGCGGCGCCCCCACAACAGGGTGGGGACGTAGTCCTGCCCGGTGCGGCGCAAGAGCTCCTGCCGCGTGTGGTACGCCGCGGGGACGATCTCCGTCGGGACGCCCTTGAACGCGAGCATCCGCTCGGCGGAGACGCAGTAGTGGCTGATCGGGAGCGAGTAGAGCCGGACCTTCGGGGGCATGGTCCGGGAACGGGCTCGCGGGGAAGAGCGTTCCCGGTGCCGAAGCGCCGGTTAGCGTCCGAGAGCGATGACCGTCTTCCCCCGGAGCCGGCCCGCCCGGCTCTCGACCAGTGCCGAGGGGGCACCCTCGAGCGCGATCGTCCGCTCGACGGGGATCCGCCGGCGCGTGCGCTGGAGCAGGACGACGAGGCGATCCAGCAGTTCGGCGCTCGGTTGCAGGTCGAGGTTCACGAATCGGGGGCCGGAACTTCCCGGTGGCGTCGTCGGGGCGACGTAGACGGAGGTCAGGGCGGTCCCGCCGGGACGTACCAGCGACGACCAGCGGACGAACGACTCCCGGGGGCCCACGACGTCGAGCATCGCGTCGACGCCGTTCGGTCGTGCCGCCCTCGCCCGATCGAGGGCATCCGCGGTGCCGGTGGCGACGACCGCCTCCGCGCCGAGGTCCCGCGCGCGGTCCGCGGCCTCGGGACGGACGGCGGCGAGCACGTGGATCCCGCGGGCGACGGCGAGGGCGGTCGCGAACGACCCGATGCCGCCCGTAGCACCGACGATGAGGAGACTGCCTCCGGGCTCGACCCCGGAGCGCTCGAGGGCGTCGAGCGCGGTCATCCCGGCGGTCGGAACGGCGGCGGCCTCCACCGACGACCACGCTTCGGGGATCGGGGCGACGGCGATCCCCGTGGGGACGGTGGACGCCTCGGCGTACGTTCCGATCCCGACCGGATCGTGAAGGAACTGGCCGAAGACGCGATCGCCGACGCGGAACCGGGACGCGCCGCGGCCCAGGGCCGTGACGACCCCGGCCCCGTCGACCCCGAGGACCAGAGGGAACACGTGCGGACGTCGCGGGGAGAGGATCCCGTCGGCGATCTTCCAGTCGAACGGGTTCACCCCAGCCGCTTCGATCCGGACGGCGACCTCCCCGCCCGCCGGCTCGGGCGGCGGGACGGCCACGAGCTCCGGAGGGGCGCGAAACTCCCGTACGGCCACCGCGCGCACGTCTCCGGGAACGGCCCCGCGTATGAAACGGGTCCCTCCGGCGCGGACCAGAGTTCTTATTCCGGGACCGCGAACGACGGGGCCGTGGGATGACGGCCCCCCTCCCGACCTACGGCACCGATCCCTGGGAGGAGCACCGTCGACGCCGCCGCCGGATCGGGCTCGTCTTCCTCGGGGTGGTCCTCGCGATCGCCGTGCTCTTCGTCGTCCTCCTGTACGAACGGGGCACGGCGGGGTCGGGCGGGGGGCCCTACTTCTTTCCGTGGTGGGGGTTCTTCGGGATCTTCTTCCTGCTCTGGATCGCGTTCTTCGCGGTCCGGGTCGCGTTCTGGACGACCCGCGGCAGCGGCTCCCGCCGCTACAACGGCGGCGGTCCCCACCAGAACGCGTGGGCGATCGCGCGCCAGCGCTACGCGCGCGGCGAGATCACCCGGGAGCAGTACCAGCAGATCATGAACGACCTCCGGCAGCGCCCCGGGCCCCCGTAGACCCGCGGAACGGTCCGTCCCGGCCCTCCCGCCGCCTTTAACGCGTCGTCGCCTCGGGGGCCCCCGATGATGGACCGGGACTTTCCGATGTCCCGGCGTCAGGGGACGGCCCTGGTCGTCGGCCTCGTCGCGATGGCCGGGTTCGGCGTCGCCCTGTTCGGGGGATGGATCCCCGGCCTCCAGCCGAACTACAACGCGCCGGCGATCGTTACCTACGACGGACACTCCTACTACTTCGAGGTCGCCCCGTTCCCGTACCCGATCTGGCCCGCGCGCTCGAGTCAGCCCGCGAACGTGACGTTCCACAACACGACGGTGGCGATCCGGGCGATCGATTGGTACACGCTGGTGGGGGGCCAGCTCGTCGGGAACGTCACGGTGCCGAACGGCACGTCGTATCCGTTCGCGCTCACGCACTACGTGCCGCTCTACGCGAGCCCGGGGTCCGAGGTCGTCCTCGAGTGGGGCGGGTCGTTCGTCTTCACGTTCCTGGTCCTCGTGCCGCCGACGAGCCCCACCTAGCGGGGCGCGTTCCGCGGGCGCGATGGCTCAGGGCGGCCCGTGCGACTCGAGCCGCGCCTCCCGTTCGAGGACGCGACGCGCCTCCACGTCCTCCTCCGGCACCGGCGTGTCCCCGAAAAACTCGCGGTCGAGAACGTCCATCCGCTCGGAGAGCCACTCGAACTCGTGGAAGACGAGCGGGTCGAACAGGTCCTTGCGGATCCTCGCCACGTGGTCGACCGGGTGCCGCAGGCTCCACCAGTACGCCGAGATCCACGTCCCGAACGCCTCCCAGACCAGGTCGTCGTCGAGCACCTTGCGGTGCGTCAAGGTCGAGACCAGCTCGAAGAACGTCACGACCTCGACGCTCGCGAGGTCGCCCTCCTCCTGCGTATGCAGCAGGCGCTCGCTCAGGGCCCGCCGGGACGTCCGCATCCGCGGCGAATCGAACCGCTCGCGGAGCGTCATCACCGCGTTGGCGGAGTTGAGATGCTGGCTCGTCCGGGTCTGCCAGTACATCAGGGCCAGCGTCCCGACGACGAGGACCCACGTCCCGACGAGCGACCAGATCGCGACGTTGAACCAGTTGATCGACACCGGGGCGCCTCGCGCGGCGGGGGCAGAGCCCGGTCGGCCTTAAGGCGCATCCGGGGCCCGCGCCGAAAGGAAGATGGGCCCCACCCCCTTTCCGGACCTCCGTGCCGTACGTCGAGTACGACGAGGTCGAGGGCGCCTGCCCCGAGTGCGGCGCGACGTTCCGGTCGCAGGAGGCGCTGGAGGCCCACGCGCGCGAGAGCCACGCCGGTCCGGCCGGGGGTCCCACGCGAACGCCCGCGACCCGGTCGGTGAAGTGTTCGGTGTGCGGGGCCCAGCTCGCTTCGGTGAGCGCCCTCCAACGGCACAACCGTCAGGCCCACGTCGGGTGACGGGCGCTACGGGGGCGCGTCCCGCGGGAGGTCGACCGCCTCTTCCGCCTGCTCCACGTCGAGCAGATGGCCCATCTTGACCCGCTTCGTCTCGAGGTAGGCACGGTTGCTCGGATTCGGAGGGATCACGAGTGGGATGCGGTCGACGATCTCGACCCCGTGGCGCTTCAGATCCGCGACCTTCTGCGGGTTGTTGGTCAGGATTCGGATCGACCGGACGTGGAGCGAGCCGAGGATGTGCGCCGCGAGCCCGTAATCGCGCTCGTCGGGACGGAAGCCGAGCGCCTCGTTCGCCTGCACCGTATCGTAGCCGGCGTCCTGGAGCTGGTACGCCCGGATCTTGTTGGCGAAGCCGATGCCGCGACCCTCCTGCCGGAGGTAGACGACGATCCCGCGCTCCTGCTGGCCGATCCACTCCAGCGACGCGATCAGCTGGTCGCGGCAGTCGCACCGCAGCGACCCGACCGCGTCTCCGGTGAGGCACTCCGAGTGGATCCGCACCGGCACCGCCTCCCGGTCGTAGACGTCGCCGTGGACGAACGCCGCGTGGTCGTGACGCCCGCCGGAGTTCCAGAACGCCGCGACCTGATACTCCCCGAACCGGCTCGGCAGTTCCGCGTAGGCGACCAACCGGACGCAGATCTCGGGAGCCCCGGGGCACTCGTGGTCCCGGTTCTCCTGGAGGAGGCGCTCGACGGTCGCCGGAGGAATTCCCATCGGTCCGCCCACCCGGCGCCCCCCATAAAGCCCTCGGGGGCGCCCGCGCCACCTGCTCCCGCGGGGTCTCCGACCGACCGAGAAGTGTATAGACCGGGAGCCACGTCGAACGTGCCGTGTCGGCCCTGACGAACCGGCTCCACGACTACGTTCCGCGCCATCCGATGGACGATGTCCGCCTCACGGGGTTCCTGATCTCCTCGGTGCTGGTCGCGTTGTTCTACCTGATCCTGTGGGGGGCCAACCCGAGCGGGATCGAGACGTACGACACGGCGGTCGGCTCCGTCGGGTTGCTCCTCCTGTCGGTCGGGTTCTTCGGGTTCCTGGTCCTCCGGGCGCTCGCCCTCATCGCCCCGACGGCCCAAGTCCCGAGCCCGGGGCTCCACGCTCCCGAGTCCCGCCTGCTGGTCTATTCCGCCTCGTTCGCGCTCACCGCGGCCGTCCTCGCCGCCCTCGGGCTGGGGGCCGAGCTCGCCGGGGCCACCGTCGTCTGGATCCTGCTCGACCTGTTCGCGACCCTGTTCGCGTGGGCGATCGTCTACCTCCACGTCGCGCACTTCGGAGCGGACCGCTCGCACGTGCTGGAGCTGCTCACGATCCCGCGCTGGCGGGCCGCCACGTAGGGCGACCGTCCTCGGGGCCCCCCGCGGGGGCCGGTTACGGGAGCAGCGTCGAGGGACGGAGGGCGCTCTCCAGGAGCTTCTTCTCGATGAGGGCGATCGACTCGGAGATCGACGACTTGCTCCGGTCGAGCCGGCGGGCGAGTTCGGTGAGCGTGATCCCGCGCGGGACGGCGAAGTACCCGGCGGCCATCGCCTGCGAGAGCAGCTCGTGCTGGGCCTCGGTCAACACGGGGAGGTGGCTGCGCAGGGGCCGCCGGCGGATGGAGACGATCGAGACGTTGGGGTCGGCGGCGCGCGCGTGCTCGAGGATCTCCTGGAACTCGGAGTACCGGGCGACGACCTCCCAGTCGATCACCCCGCCCTGGATGCGGAGCGGGAACTGCATCGGGAGCTTGAGCCGGCGGTAGAGGTAGATGATCGGCGGGTTCCGGTAGGTGATCCGGTAGACGCATCCGTCGCCCACCTCGGCGAGGCTGTCGATGTGGAGGACGTCGGGGTAGCTCGCGATCTCGCGCGCCCAGACCCCGGCGGGGTGGCCCCCGATCCAATAGTCGGAGACCGACACGTCGGACCCGAGCTCCGTACGGTTGAGAACCTCGACCCGGACGGTCGGATGGGCGGCGGAGAACGGGCCGGTCCAGAGCGTTCTCGGCACCCGGATCCGGAGGGTCGCGAGGAACAACCGGGCCCGTTCCTCGGGGGCCCGGGCGTCCCGGAGGGCCGCCAGCCGGTCGTCCGATGTCGGCCGGCCCGAACGGCTCGCGCGGCGACCCGCCTCCGGTCGCTTCGACTCCACGGTGCGTCCCACGCGCGGTGACTCCCGATGACGGGAACCCCGGCCGGGCCCCGTCCGCGGAACGGGGGACCGCCGAGATAAAGGATTTGGCGACCGATGCCGGCGTCCCGCGCGGTACCGTCGGCCGCCCCCGGACCGACCGAACCCGTTCGGTCCGCCGAAACTGTTCGGACCCGTCTCATCTCTGGGAGGGACCCTACCGAGCCTCACGCCCATGCAGCAACCCGCCGACGCCGTCGCGTTCTCCGCGGAGACGCCCGACGGCGAACATCGCCCGGACCCGGCCGCTCGCCGACTGGATCGCCTGCGCCGCCCGATCGCCGGTCGTTCGGGAACGACGGCCGCCGGGAGCCGACCGCGACCGCCCCGTCCCCCGACCGCGAAAGGCGGGCCCGAGGGGCTGTTCGTCCGCCCGACCTCCCTCTTCCTCTCCGCGCCGAGCCCGACGCTGATCCCGTGGGTCCTGTACGGCCTCGCGCACGCGGGGTCGCCGCGCTTCCATTGGGTCCAGCTCGAGGATCCCGCTCCGGCGCCGGTCTCCCCCGCGGAGATGGGATGGATCCCGCCCGACTGCCGCTGGACGCTGCCGGAAGCGGACCTCCGAGGGTCCTCGACGGCGGCCGAACCCCGGGGCCTCGCCTCGCTCTTGCAACGGGACGACGACGGGGAGGCCGCCGCCCGCTTGCTGGGGTTCCTCCGTCTGCCCGACATCGCGCAACGGATCCTCTCCGAGCCACCGCCCGCCGGACGGTCCGGCGTCCTCGTCGTACCGAACGCGGAGCGGGCCGACGGCGTCTGCCCCTGGTTCGCGGCGGCCCCGCTCATCGAGCTCCTCGCCGGCTCCGGGTACTCGCTCGTGGTCGGGTGCTCGGGAGCTCCGTCCTCCGGCCGCGCGGCCTTCGCCACCATCCTCCGCCTGGAGGAGAGTTCCGCCGGACACTGGCAGGATGCGCGGCTCATCTGCGAGAAAGGAGCCGCGCCGGTGCCGCTTCGCTCGGGTACGTCGGCCCGACTCGTGGAGATCCCCTACCTTGCGACGGTGCTCCGGCGGGCGGACCTCGGGAGATAGGACGGCCGCCTCGGCCCAACCGATAAGGGCCGGTCGGCGATATCGGATCGATGGCCGCCCCACCCTCGTTCCCGGTGGCCGAGAACGAAGCGGTGCTCCGGCGCTGGGTCGCCGAGCTCGTCGGGCCCGGGGAGTCCGTCGTCTCCGGCGAGCTGGTCCTGACCGATCGCCAGTGCGCGTTCGTTCCCGCCCGGGGGTTCCTCCGCCGGCCGAGGGGACGCTCGGACGCGACCGTGCGGTGGCGTCTCGAGGAGGTGCGCACGTTCTCGTCGCGTCGGTTCTTCCTCCGCATCGGCTACGGGGACCGGATCGAGCTCGGCGGGGTCGAGATCAACGGCACCGAATTCCGGCTCGGGCGAGTGACCCGCCCGGAGGAGGTCCTGGAGGCGATTCAGGACGCCCGGTCCCGTCGGCCCCCGGCGCGCGACGGCGCCGCCGACGCGTGACCGACCCCCGCCACGCCGGTCGAGGGCGCGCCCGAGGGGGAGTCGAGACGGAGACCCAGAAGCAGCTCGTCCCCCACGATCCGCATCTTCGAACGGAGTCCCCAGGCGCCGAGGCCCCCGTCGAGGTAGCTCCGCTCCTTGCGCTCGACGTTCCGGAACCCCCGGGATCGGAACAGGCCGAGGGAGGGGCCGTTCTCGGGCTCGACCACCCCGTACGCCACCCGCAGTCCGGCGGAGCGGAACCCCGCGAGGGCGTCGTCGAGCAGGCCGGCTCCGACCCCCTGCCCTCGGTAGTTCGGGACGACCGCGAGGTAGAACACGTAGCCCACGTCGGAGGTCAGCCGGTCCAGCATCGCCACTCCGACGAGCTCCGGCCCGACGTACGCTCCCCGTACGCAGTCGGCCTCCCGCAGCGTCCGCTTCGCGTGCCACCGGTAGTAGCCGACGAACGATGCGCGGACGATCGGCACGGCGGCGTCCCGCGCCGTCCCGACGAGCGAACCGAACCGGATCGCCGGACCGGGGGAACGGTCGGGTCGGGCGGGCATCGGGACTCCCATTGCGAGCGAACTCAAGGGTTCCCGGGAGCCGCCGGGCGCTCGCGCCGGCGCCACCTTCGTCTTAACCTCGGGCGGGGTCGACCAGCCCGTCCATGAGTGAGCCCGAACCGCGTCCCCGGCCGTCAGGTCCCGCGACCTCGGCGGTCAAGTTCGACGAACTGCCGCTGCGCGAGGTCCTCCGCAAGGGGGTCCGCGAGATGGGATACGACGCGGCCACTCCGATCCAGAGCCGTGCGATCCCCGAAGCCGTCGGAGGACGGGACGTCGTGGCCACGGCGCAGACCGGGACCGGGAAGACCGCCGCCTTCCTGCTGCCGATCCTCGAGCGGACGCTCGACCTGCCCCCCGGGCGCATCTACGCGCTCGTGCTCACCCCGACCCGGGAGCTCGCCCTCCAGGCCGAGACGTTCCTCCAGCGCCTCGGGCGGTACACGACCCGTCGCGGCGCGGCGATCTACGGCGGGGTCGGGATGGAGCCGCAGGAGCGGGCGCTCCGCGGCGGGGCCGAGATCATCGTCGCCACCCCCGGTCGGCTCCTCGATCACATGAACCGAGGTTACGTCGACTTCCGCGCCCTGCGGATCCTCGTTCTCGACGAGGCGGACCGGATGCTCGACATGGGGTTCCTGCCGGACGTCCGACGGATCCTCACCGCGGTCCCGCGGGACCGCCAGACGATGCTCTTCTCGGCCACCATGCCGCCGGAGGTCGTCCGGCTGGCCCGCGAGTTCCTGCGCGACCCCCGCATGGTGCAAGTCGGACCGGCGACCGTGGCCGCCGTGGGCGTGAGCCATCTCGCCCTCCCGGTGCCGTCGCACCTGAAGGCGGCCCTCCTGCGCGAGCTCCTTCGCGACGAGACGATGACCAGCGTTCTCGTCTTCGCGCGCACGAAGCACCGCGCCGATCGACTGGCCCGCCAGCTGATGGGCTGGGGGATCCCGGTGACCGTGATCCACGGGAACCGGAGCCAGAGCCAGCGCGTGCGCGCCCTCGAAGGGTTCCGAGAAGGGGAACACC
Organism: Thermoplasmata archaeon; assembly: GCA_030043855.1. Taxonomy (GTDB): domain Archaea; phylum Thermoplasmatota; class Thermoplasmata; order Lutacidiplasmatales; family UBA184; genus Lutacidiplasma. The sequence continues at coordinate 22,158 of JASHWW010000006.1, read as the reverse complement.
GGGTGCTCGTCGCGACCGACATCGCGGCCCGGGGGATCGACGTCGAAGGGGTCAGCCACGTCGTGAACTACGACGTCCCGCACGAGTCCGAGGTCTACATCCACCGGGTCGGGCGCACCGCCCGGGCGCAACGCCGCGGCGACGCGTTCACCCTCGTCAGCCCCGAGGAACAGGACGACTTCGACCAGATCCAGAAGTTGCTCGGGTTCGAGATCCCGAAGGCCCGGATCCCCGACTTCGCCTACGACGCCCCCGCTCCCCCCCGGACCGCGTTCGGCGGGGGCGGGGGTCGCCACGAACCGCGCCGGGGCGGACGCCCCCGCGACGGCCGGGGACGAGGTCGAGGGGGCCCGCGCTCCGGCGGCTCCGGACCCCGCCGGGACGCCGCACCGTCCCGCCCCGCGCGGCGGACGTATCGTCGCTGGTAGCGCGGGACCCGGCCCACCGATCAGGTCGCGACGAGCGTCACATTCCCCGTGTACGAACCGTTCGGGAGGCCCAGGTTGAACACCAGGGTCTCGTTCGTGTTCTCCGGAACGGCCAGGGGGAGGTTCGCCCCCGACACGCTGAATCCGGGGGTCGTCGTCGTGAGCGTCGCGATCGTGCACGTGCCCGTGGTGTTCCCCGTGATGTTCAGCTCGACACCGACGGCGCCCCCGGGGGTCGTGTTGAACCCGTAGTACTCGACCCCGCTCAGGTTGCAGATATTGTTCGGCGACTCGAATACGAACACCGTCACGTCGACGTTCGGCGTGGAGACCGGGACGAACAGGTAGACCAGGATCGACGCCACCAGAACGATGCCGATCAGGATCGCGAAGATCCGGAGCAGGGTGTGGGAACGGCGCCGAGGGGGCGGCGGCGGAGCCCCGTACCCGCCGGGAGGCCCGGTCCACCCGCCCGCCGGGGCTGCGCCCGACGGCGGGACCGCACCCGGGATCGGAGTGCCCGACGGAGCCCCGGCGAGCGGCTTCCCGCAGTACTGGCAGAAGGTGGCGTTGGGCGGGTTGGGTCCGCCGCACTGCGTGCAGAAACGCGAGGCCATGGGCGCCCGCCGAGCGGAGCCCCCTACTTATCCCCGTCGGGGTCGCGGGTTCGCGGAGGGCCCCACGACGTCGCGCGACCCGCGACGCGCCCGGTCACTCCTCGAGGTCGAAGTAGAGCTTCACCGTGGCGTGGTATTCGGTCACTTTCTGGTCGTGGATCCGCCCCTCGAGCTCGGTTACGCGGAACCATCGGAGGTTCCGGACCGACTTCGCGGCCGTGGCCACCGCGTTCTCCGCCGCTCGCGCGAATCCGTCCTTCGACACCCCGACGACTTCGGTCACCTTCTGGACCATGGGACTCCCTCGGCGCGGGGAGGCCACGCGGCGGGAAAACCCTTCGGCGACGGGGATCGACCGCGGGTCGCCGCGCCGGAGCGGTACCGGAGACGCGACGTGGCATAGGTTGTTGTGGCAATCGGTAACGACAACTCTTAATGACCGTTATCGCGTTCCGGACGGTGCCGCTACGGCGGAGGATCCTACCATGGGATGCGGTCGAATGAAGGTCGCGTGCGAGGACGGCTTCGAGGTTGTGACGAAGGACAAGGGCGAGCTGGTCTCCCTGACCCAGTGGCATGTCGAGCATGCCCACCACAAGAAGGTCACCGAGGCCGAAGTTCTCGGGATGGCGAAGCACCCGTAGATCGGCCGCCCCGTCCAACCCGTTCCGCCGTTCGCACCGGAGCCGAGCGCTTCCCCGCGGACGGCTCCGCACGGGCCCCGGCCCAATTGGCGTCGAACAGGGCTCGCTGGGCCCCGACGAATTCCGAGGTGTCGCTCCACACCGCCACCTCCGGCACCCCTCCGGTGCCCGGCTCGGGAACGAGGAAGACCAGCGCCTCGCGACCGTCGACGATCGTCAACCGCACGGTGAGATCGTCCCGGGAACGGACCTCCGCGCGCTGGTAGACGCGGCCGAGGCGGCGGATCCGGCCGAGCAGACGGCGGGCGAACGGATCCGAGCCCGCGATCATCCGGAATTCCCCCCCCTCGCGGAGGAACCGAGGGAGGTCCTCGTAGGTGCGATTGCGGACGGACTCGCGGAGCGCACGGGACGTGATCATCGTACGAACGTCCCGGGTCGCACGCCGGACCATGTCGCGCAGATACGGATAGATCGCGTCCCCGCCCGTGATCACCTCGAACCGCGGCGCTCCGGACGGCGCGGCGTCCCGGAGCTCGGGCAACCGTCGGCCCAGGTCGCGCGCGAGGCCTTCGTCCTCGTCCAACGCCCGCCGTCGTTCGAGGAGGTTGCGTTCGAAGACGACGCGGGGTGGGACGGCGATGTAGCGGCGGGGGCGCTCGAGGGTCACCTGAATGAGCCCGCGCGCCCGCATCGCGTCCAGCGTCCGGTACGCCAGGACGCGGTCGAGCGACGACTCGCGAGTCAATTCCCGGGCGGTGGCCCGTCCGCGGCGCAGGGCGAGGAGGTAGAGGCTCGCCTCGCGCGTCGAGAGGCCGAATCGTCCCATCGCACGCAGCAGCTCGGGCCAGTCGAACTCGGCCCGCGCGGTCGGCATCGGTCCCGATGGTCGTCGTATCGGCTTATAGCGACCGGGACCTGCTCCGATCCTACGCCGCGGGGGCCCCCGGAAGGGACCGCAGTCGCCATCCCCCGAAACCCACGACGACGGCCCCTGCAAGACCGAGGACGGCGAGCCCGAACCCGGGAACCGGCGAAGGGTCGAGCGATGCCCCGATCCCCAGCGCGGTCCAGACGATGGCGGAAACGGCGAGTCCGACCGTCAGCGCGCGTCGCTCGGCCCCCGCGGCCACTCCCGCCGCCAGGAACAGCCCCACGCCCGCGGCCGCCGCGACCGGCGCGCCCCGGACGGCCAGCACGCCGGCCAGCAGAAGCGTGAGGGTCCCGACCAGGACGGTCGACCAGGGACCGGCTCGCGGTCCGTCGGCGACCGACCGAGCCCGTTCGCGATAGGTCTCCGGGAGAACGACCCGGCCGTTCCGCCAGAGCACGGGGCCGTCTCCCCCCTCGGAACGTGCCATGCCTCGGGAACGCGCCCGCGGCCTTACCCTCTCCGGGACGACGCGCGCGTCACGACGCGGACAAATCCCCCCGGGGTCTGGCCCCGCGAGGGCCGATGGACATCAACGCAGGGGACCCGATACTGCACCAGGACGCCGACTTTCGTTACCGCGTCCGATTCGAGGGCCGGACGTACGGACCGTGGACCGTGGACGAGCCGCCCCCCCTGGGAGGCGGTGCGGGGCCGGCGCCGCGGGATGTCCTTGCGGTCGCCGTCGGACACTGCATGAGCACCACGTTGTACGACTGCCTTCGCCGCGCGCGGATCCCGGTCCGTGCGATCGAAACGACCGTGGCCAACGAGGTCGGCCGCAACGCCGCCGGCCGGCAACGGGTGGTTCGCCTACGCGTCGCCATCCGCGCCGACCCCGTGGACGAGGCCGACCGTCCGCGGATGGACCGTTGCATCTCGGTGTTCGAGGAGTACTGCACGGTCTCGGGCGCCGTCCGCGCCGGGATTCCCATCGATACGAGCGTGAACGGGGCTCCGACCCGAGCCTAGTAATATTCGGGGACGGTCGGGACCGCGTGGTCGCGGTCCTGGGACGACGGCCGACGCTGGCCGGGCTGATCACGATCGTCGGGGGGTTCTTCATCCTGGTCGGCGGGCTCTTCCTCGCGCTGTTCGGGATCGTCCTCGTTGACTTGCACGTCCCGGGCGGACGGCTGTTCTTCATCGGGGCGATCGACGGGCTCGTCACGATCCTCGTCGGCGCGCTGATCGTCGCCCTGCCGCCCGCGAAGACCGCGCTCGGGATCGCCGCGATCGTGCTCGCGTTCGTCAGTCTCCCGTTCGCCCTGGGCGGCTTCCTGATCGGGTTCCTCCTCACGGTGGTCGGGGGCGGGCTCGCCATCGCCTGGCGGCCGTTCGTGCTGGTGGCCGGGCCGCCTCCCGGCGGGCCCCAACCGCCGTGGAGTTGAGCGGACGCGTCGGGCGGCGACGACGCACCGGTGCGCCCGGCTCACTCGATCCGGTGGGAGCGCAGGTACGCGAGATCCTCGCCGTCGATGTCCCGCAGCACCCGTCGGACGATGAGCGTCTGCAGGAATCGCGGGACCCCGACGATCGACATCTCGACCTCCGTCTCGACCCGGGTGCCCCCCGGGACCTCCGTATACCGGTTCGCGACGTAGCTCCCCGGCACGAACGGACCCTGCGGGGCGGTCGGGATCTCCCAGCGCAACGCGTTCGGCCGGTCGGTGGTAATCGTCCAGGTCACGGGATACTCGCGGCCCCGAGCGACCAGCGTGCGGGCGAGGACCACCTGGTTCGGCGTGGCCGACACCGTCCGCTGGGCGAGCACGCTCGGATGGATCGAGCGGATGCGATCGTCGAGGACGTGGAGGTCGAGGAATCGCCACAGGACGTCCCGCGGGTACGGGAACACGCCGTCCTCCCGAAAGTGCACCACGGCGGCCGTTTCCCTCGCCCGCGCATAACCCTGCCGGGGGCGCTCGACCCCCGATGACGGCCGGAACCGCGCTCCTGCTCGGGCTCGCGCTCGGCTTCTCCCTGACGGTGCCGCCCGGCCCGATGAACGCGCTGATCGCGCACCGGTCGGTCGGCTCCCGACGCGCGGGCATGGTCACGGGGCTGGGCGCGATGACCTCCGACGCGATCCTCGGCTCGGCGGTCTATTCCCTCCAGGCGGTGGTCGACCTCCACGCGATCGTTCGGGGCATCTACGTCCTGGGCGCCGGCGTCATGGCGTTCCTCGGGGTACGATTGCTCCGCGCCCCGCCCCCGATGACGACCTCGGACCCGGAGGGGACGACCTACCTCCAGGCCCTCGCCGTCGGACTCTCCAACCCGTTCCAGATCCTCTGGTGGCTCACGGCGGGCGTCGCGTTCGCGTACCTGGGAGGGGCGGTCCTCCTCGGCGGACTGTTCGGCGCCATCGCCGTGTGGATCGTCGTCTTCCCGGCCGCGGTCCACGCGGGGACCCGACGGTCGCCCCGGGTCCAGACGGGGGTCCGCTGGGTCTCCGCCGCGATCGTGCTCGGGTTCGCGGTCTACTTCGCGGTGCTGGCGCTCTGAGCCCGACCACCGGGGTCCGACCCGCGCAGCCGGTCCGCGAACTTGTGCCGGAACTTCGCGACTTTCGGGGCGATGATCATCTGGCAGTACGCCCGCTCCGGGTTCCGACGGAAGTAGTCCCGGTGGTACTCCTCCGCGGGATAGAACGCGGCGAACGGGGTCACCTCGGTCACGATCGGCCGTCGCCAGATCCGCTCGGCCCCGACCTCGCGGATCACTTGCTCGGCGGTCGCCTTCTGCTCTGGCGAGCGGTAGAAGATCACCGAGCGGTACTGCGGTCCGACGTCGTTCCCCTGTCGGTCCTTGGTCGTCGGGTCGTGGACCGTGAAGAAGATCGACAGGAGGTCGTGGAGCGAGATCTCGCCCGGATCGAACGCGATCTGGACGACCTCCGCATGTCCGGTCCGACCGGTGCAAACGTCCTCGTAGGACGGGTCGACCCCGCGGCCGCCGGAGTATCCGGGGAGGACGGACGTGACGCCCCGGAGGTCGGAGAAGACGGCCTCCGTGCACCAGAAGCATCCGCCCCCGACCGTGAGCAGCTCGGTGCGGTCCGACATCGGTTCCGTCGCTCCTTCGTCCCGATCAGCTCGGGGCCGCGACGGGCGTCGCGCTCCGACTCCCGACGAGCACCAGCGCCGGCCCGAGCAGCGAGAAGATCGGGACGCCCCAGAGGAGGTAGCGGATCCCCGGCACCGGATAGAGGAGGTTGAGGAACGGGCCGATCAGGAGCAGCAGGAGGATCGCGTACGTCACCGCCCCGCCGTAGAACGCGCCGCGGCCGAACCGGCTCCCCGCGAACGAGATCCCCACGACGATGCCGACCCCACCGAGCCACCCGAGCCAGAAGCCCGCGAGCCCCGTGTACGCCCCGAGCGCGTTCCCCGAACGCAAGCAGGTCAGCGCGTGACTCGGCTGGCCCTTGACGCAGGAGAGGAGCGAGCTCGCGTTCCCGATCACCAGGGTCGCGGAGACGATCAGGAGCAGGAACCCGATCGACCCGATGAGGCACAGGACGGAGGCGCTCAGGAACCGGCGGTCGACCTTGCGCAGCTGGGCGAAAGCGCGCCGATAGACGAACAACGAGACCAACAGCAGAACGGCGCCGGCGATGACGAGGGCGCCCGTGACCTGCACGAACGTCGTCTGGAACGTGAAGAATCCGCCGGGCGCGAACGCGACGATGAGCACGAAGACGATCGGAGAGACGAGGGCGACCGCCGCCCCCGCGATCCCGAGCGCCGCCCCCAACGACAGGCGCTCGATCCCCTTCTCGTCCCGGACCGGCGGCGGAGTTCCGGAGCCTCCCATCGTTCGACCCTCTCGAATGTGCCACCCGGGCCGGGATTAATCGTCTCGCCCCTCGCGGCCTATCGCGCCCCGAGCACGAACTGGATCTCGGTCCGCGCCCACGCCTTCGCGTCGGTCCACGGGTCGCCCGCGTAGAGCTCGCGCGTCGCCACGACGCGACCGGCCTTCTTCTCCTTGCGCTGCCACTTGAGCCAGTCGTTCAGCCCGTGGTAGACCACCCGGGGGGACACCACGTCGGGGTCAAAGACGACCCGGGCGACCCGTCCTCGAGGATAGGTGCGGACGCGGATCCCGCCCCCCGAGCGGGCCGACCCGCGGAGCTCGATCCCGACCTCCCACTTCCCCATCGAGTGCTCGCGGAAGATCCACCGACCCGTCCGCAGGTGCTGCGACTTGGCCCAGCCGGCGACCCTCCGGAATTGCGCCCGGATCTTCGCCTCGTTCCACGGCCCGGTCCACGTGAGCGTCGCGGCTCGGATCGCCGGAGAACTGCGGTACTCGAAATCCACGGTCATGGATGCCTCGGCCCGGGAATTCCCGGCGCCCGTTTAACGTTCCCGAGGGACCGACCGCGCACCGAGCGCGGACCGACGGGCGAGGGCCAGGACCGCCCCGGCCGCGAGCGCGAGGGCCCCACCGATCGCGGTGTCGAGCACCCGGGTCTCCGCGAGCCGGAGTCCGGCGGGGTACGCTTCGTTCAGGAGCACGATGACGTAGACGGTCAGGAACGCCGTGTACGCCGCGTAGTTGCCCCGGCGGAGCGCGAACGCCGCCGCGCAGGCCCCGGTGAGCACGACGGCGTCGATCCACGGGTTCGACGTCCCGAGCACGACCCCGGCAGCGGCCGCGGCCCCGACGACCGTACCCCCCAGACGCAGCACGGCGAACCGGTAGGTGTCCCGCAATTCGGCGTGCAGCACCACGAGGAGCGTGAGCAGCAGCCAGTAGTCGCGCTGCAACCCCAACCCTTCCGAGATCGCGAGCCCCGCGGCGGCCGCCCCCGCGACGGCGGCGGCCAGTGGCACCACCTGCGACCACGGCCGGACCGCCACCTCCATCGTCTCGGCGGAGGCCATCGGCGGCGACGATCGCCGACCGTTCCGGCCCACGTCGAGGAGGACGCCGGTCGCGGCGATGCCCAGGACCGCCCACGCGCCCCCGGCCAGGACGACCGCTCCGCGATACCCGACCGACGCTGCGCCTCCGCCCGGAAGGCCGACCCCGATGGCAATCAGGACGCCGGTCACCAGCACCACGGAACCGTACCGGGGCCAGCGGTTGGCCAGCTGGAGCGCGAAGTAGAGACCGGCGATCGCCCCGAGGGCCACCAAACCCAGTGGTGCGACCCACGTTCCGACGGCGATCCCGCCGCCGCAGGCGATCGCGGTCAGAGCGGCCCGTCGCGTCTTCTCGGACGTGGTCCCCGGCGCTTCGGCGAGGAAGACGTTCAGCGCGCCGATCGAGGCCAACACGCCCGTCTCGACGCCGCCGGCCGCGAACGTCGCGGCGAGGAGGGTTACCGTGAAGGCGGTGGCCCGCGCGACCTCGAATCGGGGCGGTACGGTTGACGAGCTCGACCCCGCGAGGTGCGGCGCACCGGGCCGAGCGGCCGGTGCGTCGATCGGTCGCCCGTCGTCCCCCGCTGCCACGAGTCGGACTCGTCTCGACGGGGAGATGCGTCGACCGCCGGGCTCAGGCGGCGCCTCGGAACGAGACCATCGGGAGTCGGGAATCGGTCGGGAGCGGCTCGGGCGGGTCCGTGACGAATCCCCCGTAGTACGGGACCCTCGAGGTGATGACCCGGCGGAACGCCGCCCGGAGCCCGGCGTCGTCGAGCCCGCGGGTCGGCACCAGGTCGTCGTTCCGGTTGAGGCACCCCTTGAGCTCCCCCAGGTGGGTCACCCGGATCCGGTGGCAGTTCGAGCAGAACTCGGGGTTGTAGACCGGGTCGACGACTTCGACCTCCGCCCCGCCGATGACGTACACGCGTCGGTGGTGCATCTCGCGAACCAGCGTCCGGGAGGCATTCGCTTCGAGCCAGCGCTGTACCTCGGCCATGTCCACGCGCCACTCGGGGTGCGTGACGAGCTCGGGCATGAATTGGATCAGCTGGAGCTTCAGCCCCTCCCCCGCCCCGACGAACTCGATCATGCGGGGGATGTGCGCCAGCGTCGGGCGGAACACGACCATGTTCAGCTTCACCGGGGTCAGACCGTGCTGCACCGCGACCCGGATCCCCCGCAACACCGGGGCGAGGGAGCCGTGCCGGATCGCCCGGAACTCGGCCGGGTCGACGGAGTCCACCGAGACGTTGACGCGCTTCAGGCCCGCGTCGCGGAGCCCTTCGGCGCGATGTTCGAGCATCGAACCGTTCGTCGTGAGCGACACGTCGGGGATCTGGCGCACGGTCCGTTCGACGATCTCCTCGAGGTCCGGCCGGACCAGCGGCTCCCCTCCCGTGAACTTCACGGAACGGATGCCGAACTCCCGCGCGACGATCACCAGTCGCTCGATCTCCACGGGCGAGAGTTCCCCGTCGTGCGGGGCGTTCGGCCGGGCGACCGGCCCGAGCCCTTCGTCGTGGCAGTAGACGCAGGCGAAGTTGCACCGCTTGGTGACGCTGATCCGGATGTCGGAGACGGTCCGCCCGTAGGCGTCGGAGAGCATCGGTTCGAGAACAGCGGGGCCACCTTATAGCGAGGCGTTCGGCGGCCCGGCGGACGTACGGGCCGCGACGTTCCTCGGGGACGGGTCGCGAGCCGGGGGTCGCTTCGGGAACGGGGGAAGAGGTTGGGGCGGCGCGTCGGCGGGCTCACTCGCTGGCCGCGGGTTCCGGCATTTCCTGCGACGGCACCGTTACGGTCTGTACCGACCCTCGCCGGCGGAAGTCGATCGGCACGTCGGACCCGACCGGGAATCGCGAGAGCGCTTCCAGCAACTCGCGGACGTCGTGGGTCGGGATCGGTCCGACACGCTCGATGACGTCTCCGGCTTTCAGTCCCGCGCGATGCGAGGGCGATCGGCGTACCACCTCGGCGACCAACAGTCCGGAGCGGGGCTCGAGTCCGTACTGGCGAGCGGTCTCGGGCCGGAGCTCGGCGACCATGACGCCGATCCACGGCCGGACGACCCGCCCGTGGGTCCGAAGGTCGTCTGCGATCCGCTGGACGGCGTGGATCGGGATCGCGAAGCCGACCCCCTGCGCGAAGGGGACCATCGCGGCGTTGATCCCGACGACGGCACCGGAGAGGTCGACCAGCGGTCCTCCGCTGTTCCCCGGATTGATCGCCGCGTCCGTCTGGACCAGTCCCTCGAAGATGAAGTCGGTGCCGGGCAGCGGCCGCCCGAGCGCGCTCACGACGCCGAGCGAGGCGGTCGGTCCGCCCGGGAGCCCCAGTGCGTGGCCGACCGCCACGACGATCTGGCCGACGCGAAGTTCGTTCGAGTTGCCGAGAGTCGCCGCGGGAAGGTCGGTGGCGTCCACCCGCAGCAGAGCGACGTCGGTCGCTTCGTCCCCGCCCACCAGCTCGGCGGGAAGCGCCCGTCCATCGGAGAGGTGGACCTCCAGACGGGCCGCCCCCTCCACGACGTGCTGGTTGGTGATCAGGTAGCCGTCGCGTTGCAGGACGAGTGCGGTGGCCTGAGCGGGCCGTGCGAAGGGCCCGTACCCGCGAGCTCGGCCGACCCGCAGCGAGTCGACCCCGGCCACGCTGGGGCCGACCGCTTCGACGGCGCGGACGATCCGGTCCTCGATCTCGAGGAGCGGCATCGCTCCCTCACGCCGCGATCCCGCCCCGGGGTCGGGGCAGGATCGGTTCGGGGCCGATCGGGGGAGTCGGGAACGGTTGGAGCGGCAGCGGGGCCGACATCGCCTACTCCCCCAGGAGCCGGTCGAGCCGGCCGTAGAGCTCCGCAAGCTCCTTCTCCTTCTTGCGACCGCCCTCCCATCGGGCATCCACGATCGCCACGAGGAGGTCCGCCACCTGGTCGAGCCAGGGTCCCTCCTTCTCCTCGAATCGCTTCTTCACCTTCTCCCGCAGGAGGTCGTTGTACGCGCGGTACGCCGACCAGACCCACGGCCCGAAGTTCGCTCCCTTCTCGTCGCCTCCGACTCCTTCGCTCATGAGGTGCTCCCGGAACGTTCGTTCCGGAAGCCGCACCGGACGGCGGGGGATATTGACCGGGAGACGGTGCGTTCGGTCACACCCGGACCGGCGGGCGCGGTGGGACGCGAAGTAACGGACCGGTAACCGACCCTCTAAATCCCCTCGGCCCCCGTACACGGTACGATGACCCGACCCGATTCGTCTCCGATGTTGGTCGAGCCCGAGCGGCTCGACGAGCGGATCCTCCGGACCCTCCAGGGGCTCCACGGGAGCATCGCGTTCAACGGGCTGCGACGCGAGCTGGGCGCTCATCCGGAGTCGCTCTCCCGGGCCTTGCGTCGGCTGGAGCGAGAGGGTCGCATCGAGCGAGCGGACGGCGGGTACCGGTTGCTCGACTCCACCGGGCTCGTGCCGCGCGCGGAAGCGAGGCAGCTTCGCCCGATCGCCCAGGTCGGGCTTCCGCCCGGCACGGCGAGCCGCGCCATCCTCGCCCGGCTGACGGGTCACTGGTTCGGCACCCTCCGATGGGTGGGGGTCGTCGACGGTCCGCAGGGTCCGCTCCTGGCCTGGGCGCGGCGCGACGGCACCGGCCACGTTCTGCTCGGCATCGAGCGGGGCGTCCTCCGGGTGTTCGTGCCGATGGAGGAAGGCGGCGCCGATCTCGGCGACGCCGAGGAGGCGGCCTACGACCTGTTGCTGCACGCGGTCGAAGCCGTCCGTGCCGGAACCAGCCTGCGGGTCGCTCCCGTCGCCCTGTTCGCTGCCCGCTCCTCCGCCCCCGGTCTCGTCGGCGTTCCGAACTGATCCGGTGCCGCGTCGCGGCCCGGCGCGGGCGGCGAGATTAATACCCGGCCCCCCGCATCCGGAGCCGTCATGGCCGGGCCGCTCGCCCCGCTCCCGTCCGGACCGGACGAGAGCCCCGACCTCGCCGCGCTGGAGGTCGAAGGGATCTCGAAGACGTACGGCTCCGTGCGGGCGCTCACGGACGTCTCGTTGTCGGTCCGGACCGGGCGGATCGTCGGGCTGCTCGGACCGAACGGCGCGGGCAAGTCGACGACGATGAAGGCGGTCCTCGGGCTCGTCCGCCCGGACGCGGGTCGCATCCGGCTGTTCGGGCAGGACGTCGCGGCCGACCCGCCCCGGGCGAAGCAGCAGATCGGCTACGTTCCCGAGTCGCCCGCGCTCTACGAGTTCCTCACCGGGGCCGAGTACCTCGACTTCGTGGCCGACATGTACGGTCTCGATGCGGCCACGCGGACGCCGCGCATCCAGCAGTTCCTCGCGGGCTTCGAGCTGGCCGGCCACGAGGGATCGCTCATCAGCGGCTACTCGCAGGGAATGAAGCAGAAGGTGGCCCTCATCGCGGCGCTCGTCCATCGCCCCCGGCTCCTCGTGCTGGACGAGCCGCTCAACGGACTCGACCCTCGCGCGGCGCGCGTCACGAAGGACCTGCTGCGGAATCTCGCGAGCCACGAGGGCGTGGCGGTGCTGTTCTCCACCCACGTCCTCGAGATCGCCCAGGCGATCTGCGACCAGGTCGTCATCCTCAGTCGAGGGACGGTGCTGGCGTCCGGGACGATGGAGGCCCTCCGCGCCCGCGCGGGCCTCGCCGGATCCGGCCTCGAGGACGTCTTCCTCAGCCTGACGGGCACCGGTGACCTCGGCGACGTCGTGGCCGCCCTCGCCCGGTAGGGACGATGGACCTCCACCGCGTGCGCCGACTCGCGGGGGTCCTGATCGCGTCCCAGCTCCGCTCGGGACGGAGTACGTCCGATCCGGAGAGCTTCTTCGGGACCCCGGGGTTCCTCGCGGTCATCGACACGGCGGCGTTCGCCGGCGCCGCGTTGCTCGCCTGGCTCGCCGTACGCGTCTCGGGTCTCCCGACCGCGGCGTGGGCGCAGCTCGTGGGACCGCTGCTGCCGTTCCTCCCGCTGGTCGGGCTGAGCGTCGTCCTGGTCGCCGGAACGATGTTCGAGCTGACCGCGACCGTCCGGTTCAGCGGGAGCGACGCGGCGCACTGGCTCCCCCTCGACCCCTCCGAGTACGCGATGGCGTCCGCGACGGCGATCGCGTTCTCCTATTCGCCGTCGATCGCGCTCGCGCTGGGCGGCGTGCTCCCGGTGGCGTTCGTCTCCGGCACGTTCGTGCCGTACCTCGTCGCCGCGGGCCTCTCCGTGGTGGCGCTGCTGCAGGGCGGGCTGGTGATCGAGATCGTGCGGGCCGTGGGCCAGCGTGCCGGCGCGGTCGCCGCGTCGCGCGGCGGCCGCGCGACGCTCGTCGTCCGGGCCGCCCTGCTGATCCTCGTCATCCTCGCTGTCCAGCTCGCCTTCAACCCGGTCGTCCTCCTCGCGGTCGTCCACGACCTCGCCTCGGTGCTGATCGTGACCGCGATCGTGCCGTTCCTCTGGTCGACCCAGACCGTGTTCGACGTGCTTCGGGGCGACCCGTGGCTCGCGCTCGCGTTCGGAGCGGGTCAGGTCGCCTTCCTCGGGGTGCTGGTCGACCTCGCCGGGTGGGCCCGGGCCCGGTACTGGGTGCCGGCCGGTTCCGAGGCGGACGTCGGTCCGGTCCGATTCGCCGCCGGGCATCCGTGGTTCTCGGCCGCGGGGTTGAGCGCCCCCGAATCGGCCGTCGCGGCCAAGGATCTCAAGGGATTCGTCCGCCGCCGGGAGATGATGCCGACCCTCGTCGTCCCCGTGGTGTTCGTCGTCCTCATCTTTCTCGAGGGAGGGAGCCTCGGGGCGCTGGGCGTCGTCCTCTGGCTCGGCTGGATCGTCGGATTCTTTGGACTGATCCTCGCCACCACGTCGGTCGGCCAGGAGCGCCGGTCCCTGCAGCTGCTCCTCGCGACACCGATCACCCCCCGCGGGCTCCACCGGGCCAAGGTCGCCGCGGTGCTGGTGCCCGTCCTGATCGCGAGCGTCCTGGTGGGCGCCGCCGTGGGCGTCTACTTCGGCTTCGACCCGGTGCACGCGCTCGCGCTGGTCGCGATCAGCGCCACCGCTGGGGTCGAGCTCACGCTCTGGGGCCTCGTCTTCGCCGCACGGTACTCGGACTTCCAGGACCGGCCGCGTCCCCAGTTCCTCCGACCGTCGGGCATGCTCGCCGCGACCGCCTCGGGAACGGTCCTGCTGTTCGCGTTCCTCGTCCCCGCGGCCTTCGCCCTGGCGGCGACGGGGATGACGGCGATCGTGGCGGGCCTCGTGGCGACGGCGATCGCGGTCGGGTTCGGCGTTCTGTCGATCGTCTGGTCCCGGTCGGGTTTCGAAGCGCTCTTCCGAGAACTGCCGTTCTGACCGTTCGCGGGCGGACCGTCAGAGCGCCGCACCGCACGACGGGCACCGCCCGACGACCTCGTCGCCGAGCGAACCGCAGTACCGGCATCGGACCTTCACGACCTGGCGTTCCACGACGAGGGTGGGCGCGCGACCGGGCGGTGGAAGCGACCGCCGGGCCTGTCCGATGGCGCCGGCCCAGACCTCCGGTTCGAGGACGTCGAACGACGGTCGCCCGTGACCGATCTCGACGACCAGTCGGGTCCGTCCGAGTCGGCCGCGCCGGACCGCGACGTTGCGCACCTCGGCCAATCCGACATCGAGCACGGTCTGGCTCTCCCGGCCGCCGAGGAGGTCGCGGACCAGACCCCGCGACGCGGGGGACTCGAAGATCAACCGGTGGGTCGTGAGGTACAGAACGCCCGGTCCCCGCACGGACGCGTGGACGTCGTCGCCGTCGAGCACCGCGTACGCGCTCCGGCGAACGCTCTCCTCCGGGTGCAGCAGCATCGCGCTCGGACCGCCACCGGGCGGGCGGCTAAACCGTGTCGCTCGGGCCCCGGGCCGCTACCACCCGACGGGGGTCGAACGGTTCTGCTCGTCGAGCCACCGCTGCAACGGAGCGAAGTATTCGAGCAGGCCCGCCGTCGACATCCGCCGTTCGCCGGCGATCGCCTCCAGCGCGTCCGGCCACTCGCGGCTCATCCCCATCGCGAGCATCTCCCCGAGCGAGCGCCCCGCGGCCTCGGAGCCGAAGATGGACGCCCGATGCAACGGGCCGGGGATCCCGGCGGTTCGGACGAGCGCGCGATGGAACTGGAATTGCAGGACGTGGGCCAGGAAGTAGCGCATGTACGCGACGTTCGACGGCACGTGGTACTTCGCCCCGGCGTCGAACTCCTCCGCCGAGCGCGGGGCGGGAGGGACGACACCCTGGTAGCGGCGCCGGATCTCCCACCACGTCGGGTTGTAGTCGGCCGGCGGGATCGCGCCGGAGAAGACGTCCCAGCGCCACCGGTCGACCGCGAGCCCGAACGGGAGGAAGGCGACCTTCTCGAGGGCCCGGTAGAGCAGCAGGCCGATGTCGCGGCTCGCGTCCGGCGCCCGGTCCAGCAGCCCGATCCGGACCAGATACTCGGGCGTGACGGAGAGCTGGATGGTGTCGCCGACGGCCTCGTGGAAGCCGTCGTGGGCGCTGTCCCGAAAGAGGAACGGCTGGCGGGCGTAGGCCCGCTGGTAGTAGTTGTGGCCGAGCTCGTGGTGGATCGTCTGGAAGTCCTCCGCGGTGATCTCGACGCACATTTTGATCCGGAGGTCCTCGACGTAGTCGATGTCCCACGCGCTCGCGTGGCAGACGACCTCGCGGTCCCGCGGTCGGACGAACATCGAGCGCTCCCAGAAGCTCGGCGGGAGCGCGGGGAGCCCGAGGGAAACGAAGAACCGCTCCGCGTACCGGACCATCTGCTCGACCGAGGTGCCGCGGTCGACGAGGAGCTTCGTGAGGTCGTAGCCGGGGTCGGCGTCTGGTGGGGCGAGGAGCGGGTAGATCGACTCCCACGACTGCGCCCACATGTTGCCGAGGAACTGCGACGGGATCGGCCCCGCCTCCGGGACGCGGTCCCGCCCGTAGACCGCGACGAGACGCGACCGTACGTAGGCGTGGAGCGAGCGGTAGAGGGGAGCGACCTCGGACCAGAGCCGGTCGACCTCCCGCGCGAACGCTTCGGGCTCCATGTCGTACTTCGACCGCCACATCGCGCCGAGGTCCGCGAAGCCGAGCCCGCGCGCGCCGCGATTGGAGAGATCGACGTAGCGGACGAACTCCGGGCGGATCGACCGCCCGACCGCGTGCCAGCCGGACCAGACGTCGGCGAGCAGGCGCGGATCCCGGCTCTCGGCCAGGATGCGGGAGAGACCCTGGAGGTCGAGCGGCTCGGCTCCGCCGACCGGTGTGTGCCGACCGCGCGCGTACGCTCCCTGCATCGACGCGACGAGCCGGGTCAACTCGACCGACTCGGTCGGGTCGTCCGGCGCGATGATCGGGAGCAGCAGCCGCAACAGGGTCATCTTCCGACGGTCTGCGGGGCTCAACTCTCCCGGACCGAAGCGCGTCGACTCCTTCGCCCGTCGGACGGCCGTGTTGACGTAGCGGGCGTACGAGCGGGACGAGAGCGCTTCGGTGTCCGGGGTGATGTGCGTCTGGTAGACCCACTCGGTGCGCTGCTGCTCGGTGACCAGATCGAGCAGTTCCGCCTCGGTCTCGGCCAGGAAGCGGGACGCCTCCGGGGAGCTCGTGGTCGCCTCGGCCCCCATCGTGGTACCGTTCCCCACCGCCGGCACCCTTAAAACCCGCCGACGCGCCGGACCGCCCCGGCCCCGGAACGGTCGGCCGGTTGTCCGCCAAGGTCCTCCGTCACGGGCCGGGGCCCCCACCCCCCCGTTTCCAGTCGAACTTTAGGGTTTATGTACGACGTACGTCTGACACCTGCCGAGAGGCCGTGTCGGACAGTTCCGACGGACGCACCATCCTCGCGGCCGCCCCGCTCGTGAATTGGGGCGACGCCGAACTCCACGTTCCGCTCGCCGCTCTTCCGTGCGGGCGGGTCCGGTTCCCCCTCCTTCCGTATCCGGTCGCGGGGGAACTTCCGTGAGCGCCCTGCTCCGGAAGCCGGTCGCCGCCGAGCCGTTGGCGCCCGCCGCGCCCCCGCCCCACGCGATCCTGGGCGTCGGGCACCCCCGGGGCTACGGGGTCCGTCCGAAGCTCTCGCTCGAGGCCGCGGCGGCGTTCGCGACGTACGTCGACTCCGCGCGCGCCCGGGCCGCCGTCGAGGGCCGGACGCTCGTCTACACCGTTCGCTGGAACTAGGGCCGCGCCCCGTCGGGAGCGTCGGGCTCCGTCCGCGGCGGGCGTTGGGACCGCCGCACCGCGGGACCGGCCTCGCGGATCGCCGTCTTCGAGAGCGCGTCCGCTCGGACGTTCTCCTCGCGTCGGATCCACCGGAACTCCGTCTTCGCGAAACCGCGGGCCAGCGTCGCCAGCCACTCGTGGTAGTCCCGGAGATGCTCGGCCCGCACCCGGTAGGTCCCCTGCATCTGCTCGATCACGAGTTGACTGTCGCCGAGGACGACCACCTCCCCGACGTACCCCTGGGCCCGCAGCCATTCGAGGGCGCGGGTCGCCGCGACGTACTCGGCGACGTTGTTCGTGGCCCGCTCGTGGTGCGGGGGGACCGCCAGTCCGTGGTCCTCGTGGGCGAATCCCGCCCCGTCCACGGTGAATCCGTACGCCGCGACGGGGCCTCCGCCGATCGTCTGGCAGGCCCCGTCGAAGTGGACGGTCACCGGGCCGCTCGCCGAAGCGATGCCCCGCGGCAGGGTCCGGTCGTCCACGGTTCCTTCAGCCCCGTCGAACGCGAGCCGTCACGGGCGTCGGGGGCCGGGCGAGACGGGCGCAGTTGCAAAACGCTTCCGGCCGGGCGCAGGTCGGACAGGTGGCCCGGTCGAGCACCATGCCGAGCGGACGACCGCACGAACGGCAGTCGCGCGCGCGGGCGCACCGCGGGCAGTTCGCGAGGTCGTGCGTGATGATCGTGCGGCAGAATCGGCAGTTGACCGGCTCGAGCGGGCTGTAGCCGAGGCGACGCGCCGGCGGCGAGGCGCCGGACCGCGGCCGGCGGACGCCCTCGTCGGGGTTCCCGAAAGCCCCCCCGACCGTCGTGCGGTCCGGGTTGTGCGCGACGGCGCCGAGGAGCACCACCACGAGTCCGATCGGAGCGACCAGGAAGCCCGCGACCTGCTCGAGGTCGAACAGTTCGTGCCCGTAGACGACGATCGGGAAACCGACCAGGCCCAGTCCGACGACGATGATCCCGACCCCGACGTAGGCGATCGACCGATTCATTCCGTGGTCGGCGCCGACGCAGTTCCGGGGCCCTCCGTGGTCGTTAGCCGGTTCCACGGAGATAAACCGGACGGCGGAGGCGGCCCGCGCGAGGCGCTTTTAGGTCGGGCGCGCGTCCGTCGACCATGCCGAACCCCACCGTGACGCTGCGGACGACGCAGGGCGACATCCGGATCGAGCTGTTCCGCGACCGCGCTCCCAAGACGGCCGAGAACTTCCTCGCGCTCGCGAAGCGGGGATTCTACACCGGGCTCACGTTCCACCGGGTGATCCCCGGCTTCATGATCCAGGGCGGCTGCCCGAAAGGGGACGGGACGGGCGACCCCGGCTACAGCATCCCGGACGAGTTCTCGCGGGAGCTCCGCCACGACGGGCCCGGCGTCCTCTCCATGGCGAACGCGGGGCCGAACACGGGCGGCAGCCAGTTCTTCATCACCCTCGCCGCGACCTCGTGGCTGGACGGGAAGCACGCGGTGTTCGGGCGTGTGCGCGGCGGGCAGGACGTCGTCGACAAGATCGCGAAGGTCCCCCGCGACGCGAACGACCGGCCGCGGACCCCGGTTCGGATCGTCGAGGTCGTGGTCGCGGGTGCCTAGGCCCGCCACTCACGCCGGGTACTCGTAGGGCAGCCGCTCCATCGGGTGGCGGGCGTCCTCGATCGTCGTCACGACCCCCGCCGCGATCCCGAACGCCGGGACGAGGAGGAGGAGCGCGATCAGGCGGGCGACGTTCAGGGAGATGGTCACGCTCGACCCCGGGACCGCGATGTGGTAGGACGCCTCCGTGAGCAGGACGAGCAGGTAGACGAACGCCGTCGCGCTCGCCGCGATCGACACGGGCCCGTACGCCCGGCTCGGCCGGACGACCGAGCGCGCGGCCGCGAGGACCGCGATCGCGAGGCCGAACCCCGTGACGGTGAGGTCCGAAACGGGCAGAGAGATCCCATGGCTCCCCAGGAACGTGAGACCCGCGAGCGGCAACCCGACCAGCACCACCAGAAGGGGGACCAGTCGGAGCCCGGACGCCAGGATCCGCTGCCCCAGCGGCGGGATCTGGAACCCGTGCGTCGGCGGTTCCGGCGCTCCGCTCATCCGGTCGCCTCCGTCGGGAGCGGGACCACGACGTCCGCGGGGGCGAGGAACGATGCCGTGACCGTCCCGCCGGTCGGGTCGCACCCGGAGGCGATCGCGACGTTCTGGGTCTCCTGGAACGACTGCTGGGACGGCACGTTCACCGCGAGCGAGCCGGTACCGCACGTCGCCCCGCCACTGGCGACGACCGCGAAGTCGAGCGAGCCGACCTCGTCGAAGGCGGCGTGGTTCTGGTAGGTGATCTGCACCGCCAGCACTCCGGCCCCGGCCGACGTCGTCGTGACCGCGTAGTTCGCGAACGGCGCGCCCCAGCTGTCGTTGGTGGCGATGGCGATCCCCGCCGGGAACAGGTACCCGTACGTCGCATTCGCCCAGACCTGGACTTCCAGCGTCTGGTCGACCGTCAGGAGCGAGTCGACCGAGCTGCCGGCGGTGAACGGCAGGTAGACGACGATCGGGATCGAGGTGTTCGATCCGGGAGCGAGCGTGAGCGGGCCGGTCTCGCTCTCGCCGAGGAACGCCCGCGCCTCGTCGAGGAGGCGGAGGTGCAGACGGAAGTCCGAGATCGGCAGGAAGCCGCCGTTCGGCAGGTGGAACGATCCGGCCAGCTCGAACGTCCCGTTCGGGAGGAACTGCGAGCTGAAGCCGGAGTTGCTCGGCATGGTACGGACGACCTCCGAGACCGAGTACGCCTCCAGGGCGAGTCCGAGGAGGATGAGCACGAGGACCAGCAGACCGACGCGCCGCAGCGCGAGCGCGAGCCGATAGAGCGGGGGTGGCCGACGGAAGTGCGGCAGGAGGACGGAGGCCATGGGGCGACCTGCCCCCACAAACACGGGTCCCTCCGGCTTGAAAACCTATCGGCGGCGCGGGGGACGTGCGATTCGGGCCGCGCTAGACCTCCGGCGGCATATAAGCGGCGAAACGGTTCCTGCGACGTTGTCCGCTCCGGACGGCCCGGCGCTCCCGTTCGAGCCGTTCAAGGCGAAGGTCGTCGAACGGATCCCGAACCCGTCGCGCGAGGACCGGGAGCGGGCGCTCGAGCGGGCCGGGTTCAATCTGTTCAACCTCCGGTCGGCGGAGATCCGGATCGACCTGCTCACGGACTCCGGCACCGGGGCGATGAGCGACCGGCAGTGGTCGGCGCTGATGGTGGGCGACGAGGCGTACGCCGGAAGTCGGAACTTCGAGGAGTTCGAGGCGACCGTCCGGGAGCTCACCGGCTTTCCGTTCGTCCTCCCGACCCACCAGGGACGCGGCGCGGAGAACGTCCTGGTGTCGGTGCTGGTCCGTCCGGGCTCGATCGTCCCGAACAACATGCACTTCGACACCACCGAAGCGCACGTCCGCAACCGGGGCGGCGAGCCGAAGAACCTCGCCTCGGCGGACGCCTACGATCCCGAGAGCGACCTCCCGTTCAAGGGCAACGTCGACCTCGACCGCCTCGGAGCCTTGCTGCGCACGGCCGGCGAAGGCCGCGTGCCGCTCGCGTTCGTTACGCTCACGAACAACGCCGGCGCGGGACAGCCCGTGTCGTTCGCCAACTTCCGCGCCACCGCGGAACTCTGCCGGTCGCACGGCGTTCCGCTCTACGTGGACATGTGTCGGTGGGCCGAGAACGCCTACTTCGTCAAGACCCGGGAGCCGGGCATGCGCGAGCGGTCGATCGCCGAGATCGGGCGCGCGTTCTTCGACCTGGCCGACGGGGCGACGATGAGCGCGAAGAAGGACGGGCTCGTGAACATCGGGGGGTTCGTCGCCACCCGCGATGCCCGCGTCGCCGACCGTCTGAAGGAGGCGCTGATCCTCTACGAGGGGTTCCCGACGTACGGCGGACTGGCCCGCCGCGACCTCGGGGCGATGGCGGTCGGACTGGCCGAGGCGACCGACCTCGAGTACCTGGAGCACCGCATCGGTCAGGTCCGGTTCCTCGCCGGCCTTCTCGACCGGGCCGGGGTCCCGTTCTTCAAACCGGTCGGGGGGCACGCGGTCTATCTGGACGTGCGTCGGTTCCTCCCGCATCTCGACGCGGCCGAATTGCCGGGCCAAGCGCTGGTCGTCGAGCTCTACCGGGAGGGCGGTGTGCGAGCGGTCGAGATCGGATCCATCATGTTCGGCGGCCAGGACGGGATCCCGGCCCGTCCGCTCGAGATGGTCCGCCTGGCGATCCCCCGTCGCGTCTACTCGGCCAGCCACCTCGCCTACGTCGCCGACGTCGTCGCGCGGGTCCACGCGCGTCGGGCCGAGATCGGCGGGCTGCGGATGACGCACCGACCCGAACGACTCCCGCACTTTACGGCCCGCTTCGCCCCGGTCGAGCGAGCGGCGGTGGCGGCACCCCGCGCCGCGTAGCCGAGCTCGCTCGGCCGGACCGGCGTTAAGTCCCGCGCGGGGGTGGGGCGCGCGTGCGCGTTCCGGCTCGCCTCAAGCGCTGGTTGACCGGTGCGGACTCCGACCCGAGCGTTCGGTGGCGGTACTGGTCGGAGGTCGAGCAGCTCCCCGCGGCCGACCCGCGCGTTCGGTCCGCGCGGGCCGCCATCGGGACGAAGGGGTGGGCGCAGCGGTTGCTGGCGTTCCAGGCGTCGGACGGGCACTGGACGACCCCGGGAAATTCGGCGCGCGAACTGTACGTTCCGAAGTACGCGGTCACGAACTGGATCGCGATCGTCCTCGGGGACCTCGGCATGACCGGGTCCGACCCTCGGATCCGGAGGACCGGCGAGTTGATCCTGCGACGGTGGAGCCCCCGGGGCGGCGACCTCTCCGGCCGCGCCGGCGAGATCTGCGTCACCGGCAACGCGGTGCGGACCCTCGTTCGCTTTGGCTTCCTCGACCACCCCGCGGTCCAGCGCTCGATCGCGTGGATCCTGCGGACGCAGAAGCCGGACGGCGGCTGGCACTGCTTTCCCGCCGGCCGGGGCACGCTCGATGGATGGGAGGGGCTGGCCGCGTTCGCCGAGATCCCTCCCGACGGGCGGAGCGCCGCGGTGCGGCGCTCGATCGAGCGCGGTGCCGAGTTCTATCTGAAACGTCACCTGATGGACGAGGGTCGCACCCGGTATCCTCCGTGGTTCCGGATCCACTATCCGAACCACTACTACTACGACGTGCTCGTGGGCCTTCGGATCCTCACCCGGCTCGGGTACGGCGGGGACCGGCGACTCCGACCGGCGCTCCGCTGGCTCCGCGACAAGCAGCGACCGGACGGCTCGTGGGCCCTCGATGCCGACCACCCGGATCTCGACCCCGATCGGGGCGGCTATCGGATCCGCTGGCCGGCCTTTCCCCTCCGGCTCGAGGCGCCCGGAGACCCGAGCCGGTGGGCCACGGTCACCGCGCTCGAGGT
>JASHWW010000062.1 GCA_030043855.1 Thermoplasmata archaeon | reverse complement strand
TCGGGGCAAATGCTAAGTATCGCGCCTCGGGTGGCCGAGCCCTTGATGGCCGCGGCGAGTCCGCAGGCCCGGGGAGGCGAGAGCGCGACCGACGACGCGACGCGCCCCGACCCGGGGGCGGAAGCATACACGCGCTTCGAACGCGCGCGCATCCTCGGCGCCCGGGCGCTGCAGGTCTCGCTCGGCGCCCCGATCCTAATCGACGTTCCCTCGACCCTCGTGGACCCCGTGGAGCTGGCCGAGCGCGAGTTCGCGGCCGGCCGGATCCCGATCACCGTCCGCCGCGGCGCCCGCGACTAGGCCGGTCCGTCAGACCACCGCGCTGTCGAGGGCGCGAGAGCACGCGCACGTCGGTTCGTGCGCGAGTCGGGGCAGCAGCGCCCCGAGCACGCGTCCCATCCGATCGACGTTGCGGTGCATGGTTTCGAGGATCTCCTTCGTATCCACCGGTCGGTCGGCCCAGACGTCGAAGTCCGTGACCATCGCGAGCGAGAGGTAGCAGGTCGCCCGCTCCCGGGCCAGCGTGACCTCCGGGACCAGGGTCATCCCGATGATGTCGGCGAACGAGCGGAAGTAGGCGGACTCGGCCCGCGTGCTGAATCGCGGGCCCTCGACGCAGACGTACGTCTTGCCATCCACGAACGGTTCGCCGATCTCGTGTCCCAGGTCGAGCGCCTTCCGGGTCAGGTCGGGGCAGAACGGGTCGGCGAGCGAGACGTGGACGACCCGACCCCCGTCGAAGAACGTAGTCGGGCGCTGCTTCGTGAAGTCGACGAACTGGCTCGGCAGGACGAACGTACCGGGCGGAAGCTCCTCCTTCAGCGACCCGACCGAACTGACCGTCACGATCGCGTCGGCCCCGAGCGTGACCAGCGCGTCGACGTTCGCGCGGTAGTTCACGCGGTGGGGGGGGATCGTATGGCCCGGACCGTGCCGGGGCAGGAACAACACGCGGACCCCGCCGACGGTACCTTCCTCGATCGCGCCGGAGGGGGCCCCCCACGGCGTCCCGATCCGATGGGTCGTGCGGGCGCCTTCTCCGAAGATCCCGGTGACCCCCGATCCGCCGATGACGGCGATCGTACGTCGGGGCCGCGGGCTCACCGGCTGCCTCCCGCTCCGCCGTCGGGCCTTGCCCGAGCCAAGAACCGGGCCATCACGACCTCGCCCCGGGTCCGCTCGAGCAGCATCCGCGCCGTGTCCTGCTTCGGCTTCAGCTGGACGATCGCCCGGGTCGTGTCGAACCGGAGCAGCGCCTGGGTGAGCCGCTCCATCAGCAGCAGCTGGGTCTCGGCCCCGGCGACGTCGTCGCGGGAGAGCCGGTCGAGCACCAGTCGTCGGACCTCCCCGACGACGTCGCCGAGTCCCAGCAAGTACGGCTCCGGCTCCACCCCCAGCTCGTTCGGCCCGGGGAGAGCCGTGCCCGCCACGATCGCGCCCAGGAGCACGGCCTCGACCGCCTCCTGCAACGCGTCCGAGGCCATCGGTTCGTCGCCGCGCCCTTCGCGGCGCAGCCAGTCCGAGAGCTCCCCGAGCGCCCGGCGAATCTCCGCGAGCTCGGCGGTCCCGCTCGTGGGGTCGAAGTGGAGCCGGGTCATCGTCGCCTGCGCCAACCGCCGCAGTCGGCGGGACCGCTGGTAGAGGTCCTCCCGGCGGAGTTCGCGCTGGCGAAGGTGCGCGTCGATCGACAGCAGCACCGCCTCCGGGAGTCCCGGAGGGGTCGGAGACGGACTACCGGAAGAAGGTGAACCGGGCATCGTCCGTCCCTCCATCGAGGATCCCCAGCCGGACACCGGCGTCCAACCAGGCGTGGGCGTAACTCGCGGCGGCGAGCGCGCGGTCGCGGTCCCCCTGCTGCGCGAAGTGTTCGGCGTCGGAGAGGTAGGCGCGCGCCATCGACAGGAAGTCGTCGGACGCCCCCCGCAGGAACGAGCGCTCCGGGGGGGCCGCACGGACCTGCGACAGCGCCGTCCGCGTGAGCGTCAGGTACTTCTCGACCAGGGCGGGGTCGGCCATGGGGCACCCGGGCGTTACCCCTTCGGGACCTTCTCCCAGTCCTTGAGGAACCGGGCGAGTCCGAGGTCGGTCAGGGGGTGCTGCACGAGCTTCTCCATGACCGCGTACGGCATCGTCGCGATGTCGGCGCCGACCTTCGCCGCGTCCAGCACGTGGACCGGGTGCCGCACGCTGGCGACGAGCACCTTCGTCGGGAACCGGTAGTTCCGGTAGATCGTCACGATCTCCCGGATCAGTTCCATGCCGTCCTGTCCCTGGTCGTCCAGCCGGCCGATGAACGGGCTGACGTACGCCGCCCCGACCTTCGCGGCCAGCAGGGCTTGGTTGGCGCTGAAGACGAGCGTCATGTTGACCCGGGTCCCTTCCTGGGCGAGGATCTTCGTCGCCTTCAGGCCGGCCGGGATCATCGGCACCTTGACGTAGATCGACGGGTGGATCCCGCGGAGGCGCCGCCCTTCGGCGACCATCCCCTCGGTGTCGGTCGCGACGACCTCCGCCGAGACGGACGGGACCCCGAGCGCGCA
>JASHWW010000061.1 GCA_030043855.1 Thermoplasmata archaeon | reverse complement strand
CCGTACGCCCTCGAGAACGTCTACCTGCCCGACGCCGCCCGCATCGCGCACGCCATCCGCTCGACCGTGCGGAGCGGCTAGGAGGAGCGATGGCGTTCGAGTTCCGCCTCCCCGACATCGGCGAAGGCGTGGCCGAGGGGGAGGTCGTCCAGTGGTTGGTGAAGGAGGGGGACGCGATCCGGGAGGACCAGCCCCTGGTGAGCGTCCTGACCGACAAGGCGAACGTCGAGATCCCGTCCCCCAAGACCGGACGGATCGCGAAGATCCACGCCGCCGTCGGGGTGAAGGTCAAGGTCGGCGGCTTGCTCGTGACGATCGAGACCGCGCCGGGTGGCGCCTCCGCGTCCGCAGCACCCCCGGCCCCCGTTGCGCCAGCCGCTCCCCAGCCTCCGGTGGCCGTCGCGGCTCCCGCGCCCGCCGGCGCGGCTGGGGTCCAGGCCTCGCCATTCGTCCGACGACTCGCGGCGGAACGCGGGATCGATCTGGGGAAGATCCGCGGCAGCGGGCCGGGCGGGCGCATCACAGAGGCCGACCTCGGCACCTCCCCGTCACAGACACCGTCCCCGGCGAGTCCGACCTCGCCCCCCGCAGCTCCGGCGCCCTCCGCCGCACCCACGGCCCGCGCGCCGCTCGACGCCGCGGAGGTTCGCGAGCGCATTCCGATCCGGGGCGTCCGACGGGTCATCGCCGAGCACATGTCGGAGGCGACGCACCGCGCGGCCCATTTCACCTACGTGGAGGAGGTCAACGCCTCGGAGCTGGTGATCGTCCGGGACCGGATGGCGAAGCACGTCGAGAAGGACGGCGTCCGGCTGAGCTACCTGCCGTTCATCGTCAAGGCGGTCGTGGCGGGGTTGAAGGCGCACCCCCGACTCAACGCGACCGTCGATGACGCGCGGGAGGAGCTCGTGGTGCGCGCGAAGTACCACATCGGGATCGCCGCCGCCGCGCCCGACGGGCTGATCGTGCCGGTCGTCCGGGACTCGGACACGAAGAGCGTCGGCCAGCTCGCCCAGATCATCCAATCGTTGGCGGAACGGGGGCGGTCGGGCAAGCTGACCCGGGCGGAACTCACCGGGAGCACGTTCACGATCTCGAGTCTCGGGGCGCTCGGCGGTGTGCTGGCGACCCCGATCCTCAACTATCCGGAGGTCGGCATTTTGGGAGTTCACAAGATCCAACGGCGCCCGGTCTACCGGGCGGACGGCTCGATCGGGCCGGCGGACCTGATGAACCTCTCTCTCTCGCTCGACCATCGGGTCGTCGACGGGGTCGACGGCGCACAGTTCGTCGCGACCGTGCGGCAGTACCTCGAGGACCCCCACCAGCTGTTCGCCGAGATGGCGTAGGGCCGGAGATCGTCCGGCGGGGCGGTCGCGAGGTCGTCCGTGGCGCCCGAGGTCCCCCCGGTCCCCCTGCCGCACTCGACGGCGGACGCCGAGCGGTTGCTCGGCCCCGGCTGGGCCGAGACGTGCCGCGCCGCCTACCGGTGGATGATCCTCGGGCGCACCCTCGACGCCCGCATGCAGGCGCTCCAGCGCCAGGGGCGGGTCGGATTCTACGGGGCCGCCACCGGACAGGAGGCCGTCAACGTCGCGGCGGGTCTGGCGAGCGGTCCCGGAGATTGGGTCTATCCGGGCCTCCGGGAGCAGCTGGTGGCCCTCGTGCGGGGGCACGCCCTCGGAACGTACGTCCACCACCTGTTCGCGGACGCGCGGGACCCGGCGGTCGGGCGGAACATGCCGTGCCACCCGACCGCGCGCGAGGTCCACTACGTCTCGATGTCGTCGGTCATCGGCACACAGATCACGCACGCGGTCGGGACCGCGTTCGGGATCGTACGACGGGGCGATTCGGCGGTCGCCCTGGCGTTCTTCGGGGACGGAGCCACCAGCGCGAACGACTTCCACGCCGGGCTCAACTTCGCCGCGGTCTCGCGCCTTCCCGTTCTGTTCTGCTGCACGAACAACCAGTGGGCGATCTCGCTACCGGTCGCGCGCCAGTCCGCGGTCCCGACCCTCGCGGCGAAGGCGGCCGCGTACGGTCTCCCGGGACGAACCGTCGACGGCACGGACTTCCTCGCGACGTTCGGTGCCCTGACCGAGGGAATGGCCGCGATCCGGAGCGGCGGCGGTCCGCAGATGATCGAGTTCGTCGTCTATCGGATGACCGCGCACTCGAGCTCCGATGACCCGAAGCGGTACCAGCCCGACGGTTGGGCGGCCGACGCCGCGGCGCACGATCCCGTGGCCCGCTTCACCCACTGGTTGGAGACGACGGGACTGCTGAGCGCCGACGGGAAGTCGGAGGTGGCGGCCCGGGCCGACACCGAGGTCCGGGAGGCGATCCGCGAGGCCGAGGCGACGGCCGCCCCGGAGGCGAGCACGGTGACCGAAGACGTCTATGCCCCGCCGCGCTCCCCCGCGGGGCACTAGGAGCGGTCGATGGCAGGCACCTACGCCCGGGCGACCGAGGTAGCCATCGTCGGGGGCGGTCCGGCGGGGTACGTCGCCGCGATCCGCGCGGGGCAACTCGGGAAGAAGGTACTCCTGGTGGAAAAGTCGGAGCTCGGGGGTGAGTGCCTCAATCGCGGCTGCATCCCGTCGAAGGCCCTGATCCACGCGTCGCTCCTCTATCACGCGCTCCGGACGGAGGGACCGGGGATCGGGGTGACCGCGACCGATCCCCGCTTCGACCTCGGGGCGGCGCAGAAGTGGAAGGAGGAGGTCGTCGCGAAGGAGCGGAAGGGCGTCGAAACGCTGCTGAAGGCGGCGGGAGCGACGGTGCTCCGGGGCGAGGCGAAGTTCACGGGTCCGAGGACGCTCGACGTGGCGGCGCCCGACGGGGGACACGAGCGGGTGGACTTCGCGACCGCGATCGTCGCGACGGGCGCCACCCACACGGTGCTGCGCGGGTTCGAGACCGACGGACGCCAGGTCTTCAACGCCGCCGAGATCCTGGCGATGGCCGACCTGCCGAAGTCGATGCTGATCCTCGGCGGCGGAGTCTCCGGAGTCGAGTTGGGCGAGTTCCTGGCCCGCGTCGGCGTCCTGGTGACGATCGTCGAGATGATGCCGCAATTGTTGCCGGGACTCGAGGCGGATCTCGCCCGAGAACTCACCGGCGCCCTCGAGCGGCTGGGCGTCCGAATCCTCGTGGGGACGCGCGCGACGGCGCTCGCCCGCGCGGCGAACGGCGTCACGCTGACGGTCGACCACGGGGGGACGGTCGAGTCGCTTTCGGCGGAGCGGCTGTTCGTGACGATCGGCAAGCGTCCCGCGAGCCGGGACCTGGGGCTGGACGAAGCCGGAGTGACGGTCGACCCGAAGACCGGCTTCGTCGGGGTCGATGCCCAGATGCGCACCAACGTCCCGCACATCTTCGCGGCGGGGGATGTCGCCCGACCGCCAATGCTGGCGCACAAGTCGTACCGGGAGGGGATCGTCGCGGCGGAAGCGGCGGCCGGGCGGACGACGCGCTTCGACTTCCGGGCGATCCCGTCGGTCGTCTTCACGACGCCCGAGCTGGCGTCGGTCGGGACGACCCGGGCCGAAGCGGAGGCGGCCGGGACGCCCGTCCGAGAAGCGCGGTTCCCGTACGCCGCCCTCGGACGGGCCCATGCCAGCCATGCGACCGAGGGGTGGCTCAAGATCGTCGGGGACGAGGCGACCGGCCGCCTGCTCGGCGTGCATGCGGCCGGGGAGCGGTCCGGGGAGTTCATCGCCGAGGCCGCGCACGCGATCGAAATGGGCTCGACGATCCGGGACTTGGCGCTGACGATCCATCCGCACCCAACGTTCTCCGAGGCGCTGCAGGAGGCCGCCCTCCTCTGGCTCGGCGAGCCGATGCACGTGGCACGGAGGCGGGCGGATGCCGGCGGTCGTTGACTGGGGCCGTCGGGAGTACGGGGACGCCCTGCGCGAGATGCGCCGGCTGGTCCGGGTCCGCCGGGAGGGTCGCATCGACGACCTGCTGATCCTCGTGGAGCATCCCGCGGTGGTGACGGTCGGCGTCGAAGGCGACGACGGCGGGGCGACGGCCAGTGGCCTCCCGGTGATCGCCGTCGAGCGCGGTGGCAAGGCCACCTACCACGGACCCGGCCAACAGGTCGGATACCCGATCGTCGACCTCGACCCCCGCGGCCGCGACGTGCGGCGCTTCGTCCGCGACGTCGAGGCGATCGTGAGCGACACCGTCGCTCCGCTGGGGATCGCCGCGGGCCACGTGAGCGGCCGTCCGGGCGTCTGGGTGGACGGCTCCCGCAAGATCGCGTCGGTCGGGATCGCCGTCGACCACTGGGTCACCTTCCACGGATTCGCCCTCAACGTCGATCCGGACCTCGCCGCGTTCGAGCGGTTCCATCCGTGCGGGTTCGACGGCACGGTCATGACCTCGGTGGCGCGGGAGTGCGGGCGACCGGTCGCCTTGGGCGAGATCCGGCCGTCCTTGCTCGGGGCTTGGGCGGCTCGCTTCGGCGGCGGCTCGGCCCCTTCGTCGGCCGCGGCCGTCGGGTCGGCGAGCGCATGAGCGCCCCCGGGGCATCGCCCCGGATGCTCCTCGTGGGCGGCGGCGGAGGGTTGGTCGGCCGGGCCGTGCTCCGGGAGTTCGGGGAGAGCTGGCAGATCCGCTCCGTGCACCGGCATCGGGCGCCCGAGGAGGACCGCCCGGGCGTGGAGTGGATCCCCCACGACGCCGGACGGATCCCGGAATGGTACCCGTACGTTCGCGACGTCGATCTGGTGATCTCCCTCGCGTGGTGGCGGTCCGGCTCGGCCGCCCGCTTCGCGCCGCTCGCCGAGGGGCTCGAGCGGCTGTTCCGCGCCGCCCGGGACGCCGGGGTCCGGCGGGTGCTCCACCTGAGCGTCCCGGACGCCCCGGCCGACCTCGAGGCCGGTCTGCCGTACCTCCGCTACAAGCGGGAGGTCGACC
>JASHWW010000060.1 GCA_030043855.1 Thermoplasmata archaeon | reverse complement strand
CGCGCGAACAGGCTCATCAGCGACGCGCCGAACAGGACCCCGACCATGCTGAGGACGTTCCCACCGAACGCCCAGTAGAATCCGACCAGCTCGAGCAGGGCGAGCCCGGCGACCGAGAGGCCGGTGACGCTCCCGCCCCGGAACGCGTAGTTCATCGTCGCGCCGAGGTTCCCCTTGCGGGCGTGCGCCGCGGTCCGGACGTTGGCCCGGACGCTGACGACCATCCCGACCGCGCCCGCGAGCGCGCTCCCGGCGACCCCGAAGACGAAGCCGGTCGCAAGGCGCGCGCCGTTGCCCGTGATCCCGAAGGCGAAGGCGATGACGACCGCGAGCACGGCCGCCACGGCGAACACGACCGTGTACTCCCGCCGCAGGAAGGCGGTCGCTCCCTCGCGGATGGCGAGGGAGATCTCGCGCATGCGCTCGTCCCCTTCGTCCTCCCGTAGCAGCAGCGCGGTCTGGATGCCGGCGTAGGCGAGTCCGACGAGGGACGCGAGCAGGATCAGAAGTTCGAGTTGACCGTTCGAGAGAGCCATGGGAACGTCCGGGAATTCTCGGCGGCTCTAGGGGAGCGGATATTAACCTTTGCGCGGCCGCTCGCTCGGCCCTCCTCGGCGTTTCCGGTCGGACGGCGGTTCTATAAGACCGGGGGCGAAGGGCGACCCAGATGATGCCGGCCGCGCGGGACTCGGACGTCCGGCGGGCCCGGATCGCCTGCCACATCTGCGGCCAGCCGATCGACCTGGCGCGCATGCGCGACCACCTGCGCGGGGACCACCAGGTCGACTCGGCGAACCTCGAGACCCTCTACCTCGAAGCGCGGATCGAGGCGCGCCGGGCCCGACGGTCCCACTCCCGGTAACTACGGCTCGAACTCGCGCCGGTGGACCCGATCCGCCAGCAGCGTACGGAACTCCGCGCGGGACATCGCGACCGCCTCGCGGGCACCCCGACGACGCAGGGCGACGGTCCCGTCGGCGACCTCCCGATCGCCGAGCACCACGACGTACGGGATCCGGTCGACCTCCGCGGATCGGACGCGCTTCCCGATCGACTCCGTGCTCTCGGAGACCTCGACCCGGCGGCCGTCGTGGGCGAGCTCGTCGGCGAACGCCCGCGCGGCGCCCCCGTGCGCGTCCGTGACCGGAAGGACCCGGACCTGGACCGGGCTCAGCCAGGGAGGGAGTCGCCCGCCGGTGTGCTCGAGCACGACCCCGAAGAACCGCTCCCAGCTGCCCAGGATCGTCCGGTGGACGACGATCGGGGTGTGGAGCTGACCGTCCGACCCCTGGTACTGGAGCCCGAACCGAGCCGGCATCTGGTAGTCGAGCTGGATAGTGCCGGTCTGCCACTTCCGCCCGAGGCTGTCCTTGATGTGGATGTCGATCTTCGGGCCGTAGAACGCACCCTCGCCCGGGGAGAGACGGTAGGCGACCCCCGATGCCTTCAGGGCCCGCTCGAGCGTGGCCTCGGCGCGGTCCCAGGTCTCCCGCTCGCCGAGATACTTCTCCGGACGGGTCGACAGGTCGTAGGTCCAGTCGAGGCGGAAGGTCGTGAAGGCCCGGGCGATCCAGGCGAGGAGGGTCGCCACCTCGCCCTCGACCTGGTCCTCCGCGACGAACAGGTGCGCGTCGTCCTGGACGAACTCCCGGACCCGGGTCATCCCGTGCAACGTCCCGCTCGCTTCCGCGCGGTGGAGGGGTGCGAACTCGGCGAGCCGCATCGGCAGCTCGCGATAGCTGCGGGCCCGCGAGCGGAAGATCAGCATCGAGCCCGGACAGTTCATCGGTTTCCACCCGAAGGTCCGCCCCTCCGAGACCGTCAGGAACATGTCGTCGCGATAGTGGTCCCAGTGACCGCTCGTCTCGTAGATCGACTGGGCGAACAGCAGCGGGGTCCGCACCTCGCTGTACCCGGCCTCGCGCAGGTGCTCGGTGACGAACCGTTCGAGCTCCCGTACGACGACCATCCCGTGGGGCAACCAGAGGGGGCATCCCGGAGCCTCGTCGACGAACGTGAACAGTCCGAGCTTCTGTCCGAGCGCCCGGTGGTCCCGCGCCTCGGCCTCGGCGCGCAGCTTGAGATACGACCGAAGGCCCTCGGCGGTGGGAAATCCGATCCCCCGGATCCGCTGGAGCGGTCGGGCCGCGGCGTCCGACGGAACGATCGCCGAGAAGCCGAGGATGTGCACGCCGGCCAGCCAGCCGGTGTCGGGAACGTGCGGACCCCGGCAGAGGTCCACGAACGAGCCGGTGTCGTAGACCGAGACCGGTTCGCCCGGCGGGACGTCGGCGATGTACCGGAGCTTGTACGGGTTGGCCCCGAACAGTCGCTCGGCGTCGGCCCGCGGCATCTCCCGGCGGAGGAACGGCTCCGCACGGCGCACCGACTCCGTCATCGCGGTCCGCACGGCGTCGAGGTCGGTCGGGGTGAGCGGACGCACGTCGAAATCGTAGTAGAACCCGTCGTCCGTCGGCGGTCCGTGGGTCGGGAGGGCCCCCGGGAGGATCTCCGTGAGCGCCTTCGCCACCAGGTGCGCCGAGGAGTGCTGCAGGATGTCGCGGCCCGCCCGGTCGTCGAATGTCAGGGGGGCGATCGTCCCGTCCCGATCGATCCGGAAGGAGAGGTCGACCGGTCTTCCATCGACGAGCGCCGCCAGGAATTGCCCCCGGTGCGCCGGATCCCACTCCGCCAGGGCCTCGCCCGCGGTCGCGCCCGCGGGAATCGACATCCGGCGGCCGTCGGGAGCGATGACGGTGATCCGAGACGCGTCGGGCATCGTCCCCTCGCAGCGTCCGGACTTCCGGTGCCGCTAATAGGTATCGGCTCCGCGCCGGCGCCCCCGCCGGGCGAGCGCTCCGCGCTCAGCTCGCCCATCATTCATCATGCGTCAGCCGGTTCTAGTCCTCATCATCGCGCGGAGCGATCGGAACGCCGTCTA
>JASHWW010000059.1 GCA_030043855.1 Thermoplasmata archaeon | reverse complement strand
CAGGTCGAAGGGGCGATCTCGGTCGAGGGGTCGGTCGCCGAGGACCGCCGGTCCCCCGGAGGTCGCGAGGTCCGGGCGACGGCGATCGGCGTGCTCGATGCCGGGCAGCCGTTCCCGATCTTCGCCGAGCAGACCGAGGAGTTCCTCCTCGACCAGCGGCACCTGGCGATCCGCTCCCAGGAGCACGTCGCGACGTTCCGGGTGAAGGCGGAGCTGTTGCGGGCGCTGCGCGAGTTCTTCGACCGCGAGGAGGTCCTCGAGGTCACGCCGCCGATCCTCTCCGGCAACGCGGCCGAGGGCGGTTCGGAGGCGTTCCAGATCGACTACTTCGGCCGCCCCGGATACCTCTCGCAGACGGCCCAGCTGTACCTGGAGGCGATGCTCGCGCCGCACGAGCGGGTCTACGCGCTGACGCCGTCGTTCCGC
This sequence comes from Thermoplasmata archaeon, assembly GCA_030043855.1. Taxonomy (GTDB): domain Archaea; phylum Thermoplasmatota; class Thermoplasmata; order Lutacidiplasmatales; family UBA184; genus Lutacidiplasma. The sequence continues at coordinate 2,109 of JASHWW010000059.1, read as the reverse complement.
GCCGAGAAGTCCCGGACGAACCGCCACCTGACCGAGTACCTGCACCTGGAGGCCGAGCTCGCCTGGTGCGACCTCGACGGGTTGATGGCGTTCGTCGAGCGGATGATCGCCGAATCGGTCCACGCGGTGGCCGAGCGACGGCCGAAGGAGCTGACGGCGCTGGGACGCCCGCCCGCGGAACTCCTGGGGCTGACGGTCCCGTTCCCGCGGATCACCTACACCGAGGCGGTCGACCGGCTCGCCGCGCAGGGGTTCCGCATCGCCTGGGGCGACGAGCTCGGTACGGCGGAGGAGCGGGCGCTGACCCTGGAGTCGAAGGAGCCGCTGTTCGTGACGCGGTATCCCCGGGCCGTGAAGGCGTTCTACATGCTCCAGACCGCGGGCGACCCGCGGACCGTGGAGGCGGCCGACCTCCTCGGGCCCGAGGGGTACCACGAGCTCGTCGGCGCCTCCTGCCGCGAGACGGACCTCCACCGCTTGACCGCGCGGATCCGCGAGATCGGCGCGCGCGTCGAAGAGTACGAATGGTACCTCGACCTGCGCCGGCACGGGAGCGTTCCGCACGCGGGCTTCGGGCTCGGGGTCGAGCGGCTCCTGCGCTGGATGCTCCGGCGCGAGCACATCCGCGAGACCACGCCGTTCCCCCGGACGCCCGCGCGCCACACGCCGTAGCCGCGCGGTGGGCAAGGTTCAATAGCGCGTGCGATTCTCGCCGCGTCGTCCGTTCGTCGGGAGCCCACGGGAGTGTCAGAACAGGGGACGCACCGGGGAGCGGGGTCGCCGCCGCCGGTCTCCGTGGAACGGATCACGCACCAGGACGTTCCGGCGATCTGCGCCCTCTACAAGCGCGTCTGGGAGCCGGCCCCGGACGGCGTCCCGACCGAGTTCGCGAAGTCGTGGATGCCGACGCCGCTCGAGTTCACGAGCTGGATGGAGGGGATCACGTACTTCGCCGCACGGCGGGACGGCCGCCTGATCGGCGTGGTCGGGCTCGAGACGCGGCGCGGGGCGGGACGGCTCGTCCACCTCGCCGTCGACCCCGACAGCCGTCGCCAGGGGGTGGCGACCGCGCTCGTGAAGGTCGCGATCGACTGGGCGAAGCACGCGAACGCCCCGGCGGTCTGGACCGACGCCCTCGCGCGGTTCTCCGTCGCGCGCAGTCTCTTCCTCCACCTCGGCTTCACCGAGGCCGGACTGCTCCATCGCCACGAGTGGGGCGAGGACATCCGGCTGTTCGAACTGCAGCTGTAGTCTACGACGGATCGCGCGATCGGTGGGCGCGCAGGCGCGCGAGCGAGACGCCGTGCGCCTGCTGCAGCGCCCGCAGGCGGCGGAGACCTTCCTCGGGACGCCCCCGGAAGAACTCGCGGGCGCCCCGGGCCAGTTGCATCGCCTCGAGCTCCGTCGCGATCCCGTGGGACCGTTCGTCGATGAGGTAGTCGCCGTACTCCGCGATGTACCGCGGGAGGCCGGCCTTCAGCCGGTTCACCGCCTGGAGCCGCAGCGCGCGGATCTGCTGCTTGAGCGACGCGAGCTTCCCGGCGCGGAGCTCCGCCTCGAGGTCCTCCGCGACCTCCGCCGGATCCTGCGGCGGCTCGACGCCGACCGCGCCCATGTCCTTCAGCAGCGCGACGACCCGCTCCAGCTCGTCGCGGGCCTGGTCCAAGTGCCGCTCCTTCAGCGTGACGACGCGGTCGACCTGGTGGAACGTCGCGAGCGCGGCGGCGACGTCGCCCGTCCGCGCCGCGTGCAGCGCGTCCTCGATCTGGTCGCGCTCGAGCCGGCTGTCGACGGCGTACGCCTCGAGCCGGGTGAGCCGTCCTTTCGTCCGCTTCTCCCACTCCTCGAACGCGGCGACGATCCGGCGCTGCGCGATGCGCTCGATCCCGCGGACGACCTCGGCCCACGGCTCCGGGTTCGGCGCGGCGCGCGCGGCCTCCTCGGCCCACGTCGGGAGATGGGGGAGCGAGATCCCCAGCGCCCGGGCCTCGTCGGCCCACTGGTTCAGACGCGCCAGACGGCGCGCGAGCTCGGAGGCGAACGGATTGGTCGGCGGGGCCCCGCCGCTCGGGCGTCGCGGGGGCGCGCGCGCGGGTGCCCGTCCGGCCG
>JASHWW010000058.1 GCA_030043855.1 Thermoplasmata archaeon | reverse complement strand
TCGCCGTACGGCACCAGGAGGCCCCGTCGGCCGTGGTCGAGAACCTCCGGCACCGCACCGACCGAGGTGGCCACGATCGGTGTGCCGGCCGCCATCGCCTCCAGCAGGACGAAGCCGTACGCCTCCCACTCCGACGGAAGCACCATCGCCTCCGCCCGCCGGAGGACGGCCCGATAGGTCGCGCGGTCGGGAACGTGCCCGAGGAACCGGACCGATCCCGAGATCCCGCGTCGTTGCGCCAGCTCCCGGAGCGAGGGACCCTCGCCCCAGTCGGAGCCCATGAGCACGAGGTCCGGCCGGGAGCCGACCGGCAGCCGGGCGAGCGCTTCCACCAGGTGGGGAAGACCCTTGTTCGAAGCGATCCGGCCAACGTACAGGACGTACCGGTCCGGTAGCGCAAGGGTTCCGACCGAGTCCTGGGCCGGGTGGGACCACTCGTCGAGGTCGACCCCGGGCGGTACGATCCGGATCCGGTCGCGGGGCGCGAACTCGGCGACCAGACCCCGCTCGAGCTCGGACTGGACGACGATCGCGCGGGCGACGCGGTAGGCGGTCATCCCGAAGCCGACGTCGACGAGCCGGAGGATCGCCCGATTCCGCGCCGATTCCCGGCGGTCGGCCGGGTGGTAGGAGGTCGAGATTACGAGGGGGATCTCGAGGTGCCCGGCCACGGCGGCGGCCTGCAGCACGTGGCCGTACCGGTGGGAATGCGCGTGAATGACGTCGGCATCGCTCGCCGACAACGCGTCGATGAGCCCCACGAAGAGCGGGAGATGGAACCGCGGGATCAGGCGGCGGTGCACCGGGAACCGCCGCACGGGGACGCCGTCGACCGTCGGGGCGTAGCCGGTTCGCCGGTCCCAGCTCGCCTCGTCGTAGAGGTCGCTCGCGAACACCTCGACCTCGTCCCCGGCGGCTCGCTGCCGACGCGCGAGTTCTCGGACGTTCGTTTCGACCCCCCCCGGGGCGTCGAACCGGAGCGTGACGTGGACGACCTTCACGCCGGCCGCACCTCGCGATAGACGGCATCGACCCGGTCGGCGAGCGCGTCCCACGTGTAGCGAGGAACCACGTGGTCCCGTCCGAACTCCCCCAGACGACGCCGGAGGTCCTCGTCGTTCCAGAGCCGGTCCATCGCCGCAACCAGCTCGTCCGGCGATCGCGGGGGAACGAGCAGGCCCGCCTCGCCGTCCGGAACGAACTCGGGGATCCCGCCGACGCGCGATGCGACGACCGGTGTACCGTGCGCCAGCGCCTCGAGAAGCACGAGTCCGAACGCCTCGTATTCGCTCGGGAGCACGAGGAAGCGGGCGCCCGAGTACCCCGAGGCGAGGTCCCGGTCGTCGTCGAGGTGTCCGAGGAGATGTACGGCGTCCGCGAGGGCCAGCTGCGCCACCTTCGCGCGCACGGCGGGACCCATCCCGCCGTCCTCCCCGACGAGAACGAGTCGCGCCTCCGGATGGGCCGCGTGGAGGCGCCCAAACGCGGGGATCAGGTCGAGCAGACCCTTGTTCGAGGCCAGCCGCCCAACGAAGAGCACGTACGGACCGGCGATGCCGTGGCGTTCGGCGAACGTCGGTCCGCCCACTGCCGGGGAGGGCAGCGGAGTGTATCCGGGCGGGAGGATCGCGACCGGAGGGAGCGGCACTTGCAGTCGTTCCATCAGGTGCAGTTCTTCGCGGCTCTGGACGATCAGACGGGCGGCCGACCGAAGGACCGGGCCGGCGAGCCGTCGGTCGTAGAATCCCCGGATGCGGTGCCGCAGCCAGCCGCCCTCGATCGACCAGATCGGATGAAAGTGCGCGGTGAGCACGAACCGGGCCCCGGAGCGGCGCGCGTACTGGGCGGCGATCGCCGCGTGGTTCGTGCCGTAGGTGTGCGCGTGGACGATGTCGGGTCCGTACCGCGCGAGCGCCCCACGCAGCCCGCGGAAGAACGGGTAGTGCAGTTCTCCGGGGAGGGTCCAGACCGGCAGACGGTGGATCCGGCCCCAGGCGGTCGTCTCCTCCCGCGCGACGGCCGGAGCGAGCCGCTGCCAGGGGAACTCCCGATACAGCTCGGTCGTGAACACCTCGACCGTGTGGCCCCGCGCCGCGAGCCGCGGCGCCAGCTCGGCCACGTGCCGTTCCACGCCTCCCGGACCCGGGGGAAACCGGGTCGAGAGGAGGGCGACCTTCACGAGCGCCCCGACGGGGACCGCTTACTTGATGCCGCGGGAGGGTCGCCTAGGCCACCGAGCGGGTCGTCGCGAGGCGCTGGGCATACTTCTTGTAGACCTCGGTCGCGCGCGCGACCGCCTCCACCTTGACGTACTCGTTGGCCTGGTGGGAGAGCTCCTCCTCCCCGGCCCCGAAGATGACGACGCGCGAGTTGACCTGCGTGTAGTGGACCGCCTCCGAGGCGTGGACGAGCACGGTCGTCTCGGCCTGGGCGACGTCGCGCAGGAGGCGGACGTGCTCCGCGTTCGGGTCGATCTGGACCGCCGGCATCGTCAGGATCCGACGGAGCGTGAACGGGGTCTTGATCCGTCGCAGGTGCTCCTCGATCTCGTGGTAGAGCTGGTCCGGCGTGTACGGCGGGGGGAACCGGATGTCGACCTCGGCGGTGCACTTGTTCGGCACGACGTTGATCCGGGTGCCGCCGTTGAACGTGCCGATGTTGAGCGTGACGGTCCCGAGTTCCGGGTGCGCGATCCGGCC
>JASHWW010000057.1 GCA_030043855.1 Thermoplasmata archaeon | reverse complement strand
TCCGCCCCGCCGGCGGCGCCTCCCGCGGCCACCGCGGGCGCGGCGGCGGCCGGCGCGCTGAAGCCGTGCCCGAACTGCGGCAAGGAGATCCCGCCCGAATACCTCGTCTGCCCGTTCTGCGGCTCGGTCACGCAGTAGGCGAGCCCGCCGCCCCGCCGAGGCGGTCCGCCGGGCCGGCGCGCGGCACCTTTATCCTGCGGCGCTCCTCGGGAGCGACCGCGAGATGCCCGGGGACCTCGTCCGCGGCCGGCTGAAGCTCGAGTGGGCCCGGGACCATATGCCCGTCCTGGCCGGGATCCGGCGGCGGTTCGAGGCGGAACGCCCGCTTGCGGGCCTGACCGTCAGCGCCGTGCTCCACGTGGAGTCGAAGACCTGCGTCCTCGCGCTCGCGCTGCAGGCGGCGGGCGCGGACGTCCGATTGGCGGCCTCGAACCCGCTCTCGACCGACGACGACGCGGTCGCCGCGGTCCGGGAGGCTGGCGTGGAGACCCTCGCGGAGAAGGGGGAGTCGCTCGCGACGTACCGGGCCGGCCTGGAGGCGCTGCTCGCCGCCGACCCCGACGTGATCGTCGACGACGGGGCCGACCTCGTCGCCCTCGTCCACGAACGCCGGCGCGATCGGGGGAAGATCCGGGGGTCCACCGAGGAGACGACGACCGGGGTGACGCGGCTGCGGGCCCTCGCGAAGTCCGGGAAGCTCCTGTTCCCTGCGGTCGATGTCAACGACGCGGAGATGAAGCACCTGTTCGACAACCGCTACGGTACGGGTCAGTCGGTCCTCGACGGGGTGCTGACGGCGACGAACCTGCTGCTCGCGGGGAAGGTCGCGGTCGTGGCGGGCTACGGGTGGTGCGGCAAGGGGGTCGCCGCCCGGCTGCGGGGCCTCGGCGCCGACGTCATCGTGACCGAGGTCGACCCGGTGCGGGCCGTGGAGGCCCGCATGGACGGCTTCCGGGTGATGCCGATGCTGGACGCCGCGCCCCACGCCGAACTGATCGTCACGGTCACGGGCTCGACGGGTGTCGTCCGGGCGGAGCACCTGCGGGTCCTGCGGAACGGCTGCCTGCTCGCGAACGCCGGCCACTTCGACGTCGAGGTCTCGAAGGTCGACCTCGAGGGCCTGGCGGTCGCCCACCGGACCGCACGCCCGAACGTCGAGGAGTACCGCTTCGCCGACGGTCGCACGGTCTACCTGCTCGGGGAGGGCCGGCTCATCAACCTCGCGGCGGGGCAGGGCCACCCGGTCGAGATCATGGACCTCTCCTTCGCGCTGCAAGCGCTCAGCGTCGAGCACCTGGCCCGCCACGGGACGACCATGAGCCCCTCCGTCCACGCGGTCCCGGCCTCGCTGGACCGTGCGGTCGCCGAGGCGGCCCTCGCGCCGTTCGGGATCGGGCTGGACGCCTTAACCGACGAGCAGTTGCTCTACCGGGACAGCTGGACGGGGGGAACGTGAGCGACGCGAGCCAGGTGCCGGGCGAGCTGCAGTACACGAAATCCCACGAGTGGGTGAAGGTCGAGGGCCGGCGCGCCACGGTCGGGATCACCGACCACGCGCAGGGCGAACTGACCGACATCGTGTTTGTCGATTTGCCGAAGCCGGGGACGTCGGTGGAGGCCGGAAAGACCGTGCTCCTGCTCGAGTCCGTCAAGACCGTGGCTGACGTCTACGCGCCCGGAACCGGGGTCGTCGCCGAGGCGAACGGGGACCTGAAGGCCCATCCCGAGTACATCAACCAGGACCCGTACGGCCGGGGCTGGCTGTTCCGGCTCGACCTCGCCGGCGAGCCCGCGGGACTGTTGACCGCGGACGAGTACCGCGCCTTCGTGGCGTCCGGCGGCTGACGGTCGGGCTCAGCGACCCTCGAACTTCGGGGGTCGGCGCTCGAGGAACGCCCGCATCCCCTCCGTCCGGTCCGACGTGCCGAACGTGTGGCCGGCCGACTCGCCCTCCAGTTCGAGCGCGGTGGCGAGCGGGGCGTCCGCTCCCGCGTCGATCACCCGCTTCACCCACTGCACCCCGAGGGGGGCCCGGCTCGCGATCGTCGCGGCGAGCGCCGCGACCTCCTCCCGCGCGGTCGCCGCCGGGACGACGCGGGCGACGAACCCGAGGCGGAACGCCTCCTCGGCGGAGACCGGGACGCCAGTGAAGGTGAGGAGCTTGGTCCGGGCGGGACCGATGAGACGGGTGAGGCGGCTCGCGCCGCCCATACCGGGGTGGATCCCGACCGTCACTTCGGGGAGCCCCAGCTTGGCGCCCTCCGCCGCGACGAGGAAGTCGGCCGCGAGCGCCAGCTCGAGTCCGCCGCCGAGGGCGTACCCTTCGACCAGGGCGATGACCGGCGCCGGCGACGCGGCCACCCGCGCGGCGACCCGTTGGCCGACGAACCCGAAGGCGAGCCCTTCCGCGAGCGTCTTCGTCGCCATCTCGGCGATGTCGGCGCCCGCGGCGAACACCGGGGACGAGCCCGCCAGGACGATCGCGCGGACCGACGGGTCGACCGCGAGGCCGGCGAACGCGGCGTCCACCTGCGCGAGCACGTCGGAGTTGAGGGAGTTGAGGACCTCAGGACGGTCGAGCAGGACCCAGGCGACGGGTCCCTCGCGCTCCACGCGCACGTACCGGAGCGGCCACGTCGTCTCTCCGCGGGTCACGCGGGCCCTCAGCTCCGCCGAGACCGGAAACGGTCCCGGAGCGTGCGACGCGTACGCCTCGATCAGCCGGAGCCCCTCCGCGAGCCCGACCGACGACAGCTGGGCGAACGGCCCGAACTTCCGGCGGAGACCGACCACGGCGCCCCGGTCCGTTGCCTCCGGGGTGGCGACCCCCTCCTCGACCAGTCGCGTCGCGATCCCGAGGGTCAAGCCGAGGAATCGCTCCCGCACCGCCGCCTTCTTCTCCGGCTCGACGGTCGACGACTTCCACGTCCACGGCTGGCCGCTGCGGAACTGCTCCTCGAGACGGGAGGAAGGGGCGTACGCCGCGCCGAACGACTTCGCGATCGACGTCTCGGCGTGAAACGCGATCGGGATCCCGGTCACGTTCATCAACTCGAACGGTCCGAGCGTCGCCCCGAACAGCTCCCGGCCGACCTCCTCGATGGTCGCCAGGCTCGCGACGCCGTCGGCCGCCATCCGGGCGGCTTCGTTCAGGTACGGGACGAAGTATCGATTGACGCAAAAGCCGGCCGCATCCGAGGTGCGGATCGGGATCTTGCGCAGCAGGTACCCGAACCGCTCGAGCTCCGCCAGTGTCGCGGGAGCCGTCTCCCGACCGCCGACGATCTCGAGCAGCTTGTTGATCGCTGCCGGATAGAAGAAGTGGAGTCCGGCGAACCGCCCCGGTTCCGGGAACCCCTCGGCGAGCGCGCTCACGGAGAGGGACGACGTGTTGGTGGCGACGATCGTCGTGGCGCCGACCAACGGGGCCAGCTGGGCGAACAGGGCACGCTTGACCGACTCCTCCTCGAAGACGGCCTCCA
>JASHWW010000056.1 GCA_030043855.1 Thermoplasmata archaeon | reverse complement strand
GCGGGAGCCGGGGTCGCGTTGAACAGCTCCCTGCCGGACGTGCGGGCGGCCGCCGACCTGGTCCTCGACGCCTCCGACCTCCGACCGGTCGTCGCCGCGCTGGAGGGGCTGCCGCCCCGCAGCTGAACGGTGCCCGGACCGCCGGCGGGGGGTTCTTATACCGACCCCTCCCGTGGACGCTCCGATGGAGTACGTCGTGGTGCGGGCGATGCACCCGACCTGGCTCTCCATGCAGCTGCCGGTCGAAGTCGCGGAGCTGCTCCAGTTCCGTCCGGAGGAGGGCCCGCAGCGGGAGGCGAGTCGGTCGGTCTCGTTCCTGGCGCGGGGGCCCGGCCTCGTGCGGGCGGTCGCGACGTACCCCGCCCGGGAGGCGCTCGCCGTCGAAACCGTCCGGAATCGGTTGCTCGCGACCGCCCGGGCGGGGGAGCGGCACCTCTTCACCCTCCCGAATCCCGTCGTCCGGCACCTGGGACTGCAGGTCTACGCGAAGGGGCCCCACCTGCGGGGGACCGACGACGCCCTGGTCTGGTTCCTCCCCGCCCCCGAGTACTACGAGTACCGCTCCGTCGTAGGATCCGGCCGGACGTGGAACGCCCCCTCCAGCGGCCCGTTTGCGCACGTATATCTCGCGAAATCGCTCGTACCGTTCCCCAAGGAGGTCGCCTATCTCGCCGAGCTCGAATACCGCATCGAGGAGGACGAATGGCGGCCCGCGGTCGAGGCGCTCCAGAAGGTCGCCCGGACCCGCCGGGTCGTCCTCTGACGGAGCGACCGGAACTGCCCAGAACGGTCCCGGAACTAGCCGACTTCCACACTTATTTATAGAGGCCTAAGGGATAGATTCCGACCGTGACAGGATCGGCCCCTCCACGGTCGAAGCCCGACGGTCCGAAGCGGTACACGCTTCGCAATCCGGTGCCCCTCCGGACGGAGGAGGACCTCCGGACGACCCGGGCGGGGATTCCGACCGACGCGGCCCTCGCGGACGCGGCCGGGCCGGTCGATTTCGACTCGCTGGCGAAGGCGATCCGGCGCTCCGTCGGCCACGACGGGATGCGGCCGGAGGACGCCCGGTCGATCGCGGCCCACGTCCTCAACTTCTTCGGGTTCAACCAGCGGATCATCGACAACGTGCTGGAGCCCGACGACCGCGACACGTTCTACATGCTCGAGGACACGGGGATCCTCGAGACCGAGCGGGACGAGACGACCCTCTACGACGGCCGCGAGTGGCGCATCCACTACTGGATGTTCCGCAAGGACCGGATCTTCGAGCTCGCCCGCGAGGAGAGCGCGGCGATGGCGGCGGCGGGCGAGGCCGAGATCGTCTACTCGTCCAACACCCACCGGTCGGGCGCCTTCCGGCTCCCGCACGGCGAGACCGGCACGGGCCTCCCGGCCCACGCGGTCTACCACGAGCTCGGGGACGAGGTCTGGCTCGAGCGCCGCCAGAACCCCGCCCCGGCCGCTCCGACCCCACCGGCCCCCCGCGGCGGTCGGCGGCGCGGCGGCGGGGACGACGAATAGACCCCCCTACCGTCTTGTGGTCGGGACCCCTTCGCCGGGCGGATGCGCCGCTTCCTGATCCTGGCCCACCGGGTCCCTCCCCGGGGCGAGTTCACCCTGAACGACCTGGCGGGAGGCGCCGGGCGGATGGACGAGGTCGCGCGCGCCGTCTCGACCGCGTTCACGCTGTCGAACGACCTCCGCCGGGACACGGAGGTGACCGTGCTGTTCGTCGCGGAGCCGCCCCCGGTCGCCCGTCGGATCGACCTCGTGGGGGCCCGCCTGAAGTTCCTGAACCCGGACGAGCGGTCGACCGCCGCCCTCCTCAAGAACGCCCTGGTCCGGGCGGTGGACCACCCGACCCCGTTCGAATCGTCGCCGGGGCTCCGCGTGGGCGGATGCGATCCCCCGGCCGACCTGCGCGCCTTCCTCCGACTTCCGGGTGCGTTCTGGCTGGCCGAGGACGGCCGTCCGATCGCCGCCTGGGGCGAGGCGGTCCCGGAGTGGGCGGCCGTCGTCTCCGACCCCTACGATCCGACCCCGGAAGAGGCGGCGATCGGGGCCGAGTCGGGGGTCCCCACGCTGTCCGTCGGCCCCCGCTCGCTCCGGACGAGCCAGGTGATCGACGCGGTCCACCGGGAGTTCGATCTGCGGGCCGGGGCACCGGGACCGGATCGGCCGGTCGGACGCCCGGACGCGGGCTAGAGGACGTCCCGGACGGTCCTCGGTCGCAGCCCCCCGATCACGGCGGTCAGGTGGACGACCTCCCGGGGCTCGGACCGGACCCGCGTGCCGAACACCAGCCGCTCGGGGTCCCCCAGGTGGGAGCGGACGGACCGGACGACGCGGTCGAGGGTGCGGAGCGTCATGTTGGAGCCCCCATCGAGGTGGAGGAGGGCGCTCGTCCGCTCGGAGAGCTCGAAGTCGATCATCGACGCCGAGAGCGCCTCCTGGACCAACCGCTCGGGCTCGGAGATGTGGTATTCTCCGCTGAGGAGCGTGGAGAGGCCCGACTCCCGGAGATGGTTCTTCAGGCTCGCCAGATCGACGTTGAGCTGGGACGGGTTCTCGACCATGTCGAGAAGGCTGGCCACGAGGGAGTGCAGGTAGGCGTTCCGGACCTGGAAGACGCGCCGGATCGGGAGGGACTCGAAGCGGCGGAGCTTCTCGTTGGCGAGGGCGAGCAAGAGCCCTCCCATCGCCTCGAGCTCGTCCACCGAAGCGGCGACGTTCTCCCGCCGGGTGGGGTTGGTCTCGAGCTCCACCTGGAACGGGAGGAAGACGACCGGGATCGGCAGCGCCTCCGTCGCGCGCAGCTCGCGGACGAGGTACGGCAGGAGCGCACTGCCGGTGCCGCCTCCGAGGCCGGCGAGTAGGAAGACGATCTCGTGCGGAGCCAGCCGGCGCAGCAGTTCCTCCCGGCTCTCGGTCGCCAGCTTCAGCACCGCCGCCCGATTCCCGCCGCTCCCGTGCCCGTGGAGCTCGCGACGCCCGAGCAGGATCCGCTCCTCGACGCCCGTGCTCAGGAGGTGCTTCGCGTCGGTGTTGACCGCGATCGCCCGGACGCCCGGGATCCCGAGGCTGACCAGGTCCTGGACCGCCTCGCTCCCGGCGCCCCCCAGGCCGACGACGGCGATCGACGGGGTCAGGGCCAGCGAGGCCCACGGCTCCGTCTCGGGGTCGGAGTTGGTCACTGGCTCCCCCGACCGTCTACGGCGGTGGGGAGCCCTCCGCGGCGACCGGTTCCCCCTCGCGGCGGTGCCCCCTCGCGGACGGGGTGAGCTGGTCGAGGCGGGTCCGGATGTACTCCCGGACCGCCGACCGGACCGCGTCGTCGAGGCTCACCGAGTTGCCGTCGCGGACGAACTCCTCGAGGCGCCGGTTGTCCTGGCGGGAGAGCTCGACCACCACCTTGCGGATGTTCTGGGGGGGCAGGTGGAGCTCGACGTACTGTTCGAGCCCCTCCCGGATCGTGTCGGAGATGGTCGCCGTCCCTTCGAGCTGCTGGATCTGCTTCAGCTTCTCGAGGAGGTCCTGCGGGATCCGGACCGTCACTCGCTCGGAGGTGTCGACCATGTCCGTCCGACAAAGCCCCTATCTTTGTCTGACGATTGACATATCGGAGTACAAGTATATGAAATTCCCTTTGGGTCGCATCGGCGGCCGTTCTGCGGGACCGACTAGGCGGGCCCGGCGACCCGGTTGGCCGGGCTTCGGAACCCGATGAACGGCTCGAACCGACCCTCCGCTCCCTCGTGGACCGTGCGTCCGCACGAGGACGCCGACCTGCTCGAGTCGGTCGCGATCTGGAACCGGGTCGAACCGCACCACCGGACCACTCCCGAGGAGTACACCCGCAACGTCGAGCTGCTCCGCGGGGCTGGTCGACTGTATCAGTGCCGCGTCGCGACCGACCCGTCGACCGGCCGGATCGGTGGCCTGGGAGCCTACTATCACGATCCGGACGCCTTCGACCCCGATCGGTACTGGATCGAGGTCGAGGTCGATCCGTCGGTACGGCGGAAGGGGGCCGGTGAGGCGCTCTACGCGGCGATCGAGTCGGAGCTGGTCGCCCGCGGAGCGCGGCAGCTTCGAGTCGGCACCGACGAGGCCGTGGAGGCCGGAACCGCCTTCGCGCGCAAGCACGGCTTCACGGAACTTCGCCGACGCTGGCGCTCCATCCTGGACGTCGCAATGGCCGACCTCTCCTCCCTGCCCGAACGCCGACGGCGGCTCGCCGAAGCGGGGGTCACGCTCACCACGCTCGGCGAGGAAGGGGCCGAGGACCCGGACGTCCTCCGGCGGCTCTACGAGCTCGACACCGAGATCACGTACGACGAACCGCGGTCCGACCCGATGACCCCCCTGACCCAGGCGGTCTGGGAGCAGTACAACGTCCGTCTGCCGGGCCAGACCACGGCGGACTTCCAGATCGCCCGGCGAGCGGGGGAGTACGTCGGCCTGTCGTACGG
>JASHWW010000055.1 GCA_030043855.1 Thermoplasmata archaeon | reverse complement strand
CGGGCTCACCTTGCACTACCAGGCGACCCGGAACCAACCCCAACGGTTCTCGCTCGACGCGGTCCGGGACAACTACGAGCTGGTCCAGATCCTGGCGAACTCGCCGCGAACCGCGGTCGTCTACATCGGGGGCGGCACTCCGAAGAACTGGATCAACGACGGGATTGTGATGGCGAACTACGCCTTCGGTCGGGAGGGCGAAGGTCACTACTACGCCCTGCAGCTCACGACCGACGTGCCCCACTGGGGCGGGCTCTCCGGTAGCACGCTCGACGAGGCCCAGTCGTGGGGGAAGATCTCCAAGACGGCGACCCGATCGATGGCCCATGTGGAGGCCTCCATCGGGCTCCCACTGCTCGTCGGGGCGCTCTGGCAGCGGCGCAAGGTCTGGCAACCCCGCCGACGCTTGAAGTTCGCCTGGACCGGCGACCGGGTACGGATCGCGCGGTAGGCGCCGGTCGCCGTCCCACCTCGAGAAGCCGGCGGATCCGCACCCCAGAATACGATACATTTACATCTCGGGACAGCCTTCCGGGAGATGTCGCCGAGCCGGGCACGGGAGCCCGACTCCACGGAGGTCCGGGGTCCATCGAGTCTGGCCAGATCGGGCGGACGTCCCGCCTCCACGACGCGGGAAAATCCGGTCGCGGACCTGCGTCGCGGGGTGCGCCTCGGGTCCGCCGGTCGGCGGCCGGAACAGGACAGAAACCGAGCGCTGCCCGTCAGTAGAAAACTCATCTTTGTGCGCATCCGCGCGCATCCATGCGGGCGGTATATCCGAGCCTCTCTTCTGACGTGAAATCGGTCCGATTAAATAGCCGGATTTCGGGGGGGGCGCTTGGAGGTGGTCGCCCGATGTACATGCCCGTTGTCCCGCCCGTGCCGCGCGAGCCGCTCTAGTCGCTGAGCTGTTGACCCTAACCAGGGTCAAGCTCTGCGCTGCGGATCGGTGCTGGGTTCCACTGCCCGTGGGCCTATCGGCCCGATTCAAGTGATGGGCCGGTGGCTCCGTGGAGCCGCGGACCGACCTCAGATACCAGCGACTCTCTCAGCCAGCCGACCTGTAGCTTGTCGGCGAGCCCGAGGGCTTTTTCATAGTGAGTTGTAGCCTCGATTCGGTTACCCAAGAAGCTGTAGACCTCCGTCAGATAGGCATGCACAAGCACGAGCGACTCCGACGGAGGGAGTCGATTCAGGATTTCCGCACTCCGTAGGCCGTGGCTAAGCGCTTCTGTGGCCAAGTTCTGGCCCCCGCCCTCTGCGGCCTGCCGATACTCGGCCGAACACAGGATCGCGAGCGTGTGCCCGAGGACCAAGTCATTACCGAGTCGTTCTGCCAACGACACCGCCTGAGAAGCGAAGGCGGCCACCTCCGGCCAGTTCTTGCTCACGGTGGCCATGGTCGCGAGCCCGCTAAGCGTGTAGGTCAGTTGGTTGAGGTATCCTAGGGCCTCGGCCTCTGCGCGAATCATTCGCATCTCAGACGCTGCGAGCTCCGTCTGACCGGTCCTTGCGTACGCACGCGCTCTGACGAGGAGCAAATTAAACACAATGTCGAGACGCCCGGCTTCTCTTGCTTCCGGAAGCGCGTCGGCGATGAGCTTCAGGGCGAACTCTGGACCAGACTGGACCTCCGCGAGGCGGGACCAAACCGCGATCGCTTCTAGCGCCAGATCCGTGCTCCGGCTCTTCCGTGCTAGCCCGAACGCCTCCTCGAACTTTGTCTGGGCGCCTCGGCTGTCGCCCTCGCCCTCGGTGATTCGAGCCTCGGTCAATCGGAAGAACGCCCTCAACCTGCCAGATGTCACTCCGAGTTGTCGGGCGACGGAGAACTCAGACCGCGCTTCCTCCAGCTGTCGCAGCCGTACCAGAAGGTCCACAACTAGGAGGCGACATTCGCATTCCGTCCGAAGATCTTCGCCGGACTCCGAGATCGCGCGGCGTAGCGATACGATTGCCTCCGAATAATCGGAGTGCGCTCGAAGCAGAGCGGCCTCTACGGTCAGGACCTTGACCTTCGCGGCGCCCTGTGGAAGCACGCTCGCCAGGTGCCGAAGAGCATTGCGGAGTGTTTCCGAGAATCCGAGCCGTAGGACGGTGCGCTCCTGCTCTTCGAGGAGGTCAGCCGCGGCCTTCCAGCTCTCCCCTGCGACCAGATGTAGGAAGCGTTCACGGACTGATTCCGCCCGTCGCGATCGCGAATAGAACGTCGCCAATTGTAGGTGGGCCTCCCGTTCGTCCGACGGGGCCACCCGGCCCTGAAGCGCACCTCGGACGACCTGGAGCACCTCCAGACGGCCCTGAAGAGTCCGGTGAATGATCCCGGTTCGAGTCAGCTCATTCGCCCGCTCCAGGGGCAGCTGCATGACCTCCAGAACGAAGGTGAGCGGAAGCGGTTCGTTTGCCAACGCAATTGGGAGGATGGTCCTGACCTCTTCAATCGGAAGTCGACGAACCACGGCGGCCGGCAATGTCGCTGCGTCGGCCTCGACGTCCGGGTTCGTCACTGCCAGCTGCAGAAGCAGAGGCGATCCCAGAGTGGCTTGGAAGACCGACTCGAACCGGTCCGCGAGTCCGCCCTGCCGATCCGTAAGGTCGTGTGCAGAGGATCGGTCGAGCCCCCCGACAGCCAACGTGTGGAGTGGTACACCGGGAATCTCCCACTTCGGAGACTCCTGACCGACAATGATCACAAGGTGTTCCTTCTCTCGCAAGAGAACGCGAGAGAACTCCTCGAGGAAGCGGCGCATGTCAGTTCCGGCGACTTGGTAGTCGTCGACCACAGTCGCGAGGGACCTGTCTCCGAGAGACCGCGAGACGAGATCCGCCACTTCTCGAGCGACGGGAGACCTGGGGAGTTGGGAGTAGTACGCCAATTGCTGGGCGCCCAGACTAGCAAGCGCATGCGAGAGGGCGCTGACAAACTGGCGTGGGGAGGAGGCAGGTCGTACTGTAAACCAGAAGGGCATTTTGTCTCGACGAGCGCGCCTCAGGTGGCGACTTACGAGCGCGGTCTTGCCCATCCCCGGCGCGCCCTCTACGAAGGTCAGAGATCCGCCCTCTCGAGAGAATGAGGCGAGGGTATCGAGCTCCTCCTTCCTTCCGAGGAACGGGTGAGGGGGCGGAGGTATCTCGCCAGATAGCAATGGGACCTCCCGCGTTTCGCGCCGAAGATGAGTCCGACCCTGTTGCGTGAGACGATAGGTCAGTTGCTTCCGTCTCCCATCTCGCACGGAGGCCCGCTTCGCAGTGAGTTTGCCTTCGTCGACTAGGTCTGCAAGGGGCCTGGACATCGAGCACGGGTGATACCCCAGCGCCTTGGCGAGCTCCCTCTGCGTGACACCGAATCCGCCAGCCTCCTCGGACGGTGCGTGGGTCTCCACGTAGTCGAGGATCTCGATGGGGAGGTAGGTCTGGCCGCCCATCCACCCTCAGTATCCCCTCGGTACTACTTAGAATTAATTTGTACAAAATTGCTACCGATGTTTATGTAGCCCAAAAGCCACAGACTTCCTCAAGATGAGCCGCACGCAGGAAAGCGGGGCGTATCTCGGAGGCATCGGTGCGATGCTCGAGGTCGCCGATGTTTGCCCCTCGTGCGGGACCTCCCACGACGAGACCCAGTTCTCCTTCCGCCACGGCGGAGCCCGGGAATGCCCTACCGTGGTGATGGGCAGCTTCCCGATCGTCACCCCGCTGGAGCCGGCCGACACCCCGGTCCGCGCTTCCGCGGAGCAGCGGATCCACGACTTCGAGGTGGTGGTGAGCCCGGGCGCGACGCTCGGGGTCCCGCCGCTCCCCCGCGGCCGCATCGCCGAACAGTCGCGAGGCCTCGCGGTCCCCTGGCTCTCCCCGCCCGACCTGGGGGAGGTGCTCTGATGCTGCGCACGGAACGCCCGCGAGACCCGTTCGAGTCCGTGGACGAGCTCCGGGCCGCGACCGCGCCGCGGGACCTGATCCTCGCGCTCGCACCCCCGCCGCGGACGCCCTCCTTCTTCCTCTCCGGCTGGCCGAACTGGCTGATCCCGGCATACCGCTCGGGCGGCCACGGGCCGTCGGTCCGACTCCTCGAGGAGGAGAACGAATGAACCTCATCCTGGACGCCTGCTGACCTCACGATGATCTGACCCCCGCGGGGTACCCGGCCCCGCGGGGGCCGCCCTTTTTTTTCTCCGGCCGGAGCGGCGACGAGCCTCGAACCAAGTCGTCTCTGCGAGGTCACTCGAGTCGGTAGAGCTCGATCTTGGTCCGGACACGACGTAGGAGCTCCTCGGTATCGAACTCCAACCCGTAGCGACGGAAATATCGGACGAGGGTCGCGCCCCCGGCCTGCAACGCCCGGAACGCTTCGTGGAGCCGAACCCAGGGCGGGCTGCCGAGTCGATCGACGCGGATCCCCGCGGCGAGGTCGATGAACCACGGACGTTCTTCGTGCACGAGGATGTTGAACGGGCTCAGGTCCGAGTGGACCACCCCCGCCTCCGCGAGCCCTTCGATCCCGGCCAGGGTGTCGCGGAGGAAGGCGGCCGGGTCGTCGAGCCGGGCTTGCTGCAGCCGCGGCGCCGCCCGATCCGGGGCGCCGAGGTACTGCATCGAGAACATGTTCTCGACCCGGGTCCCGGGCTCCGGGACGCGGGCGCCCCCCTGCCAGGCGTAGCCGAGGAGCTCGAACTCGCGCGAGGCGCGTTGCCCCATCGATTCCATCTGGATGCGACGGCCCCCCCGATGCGAGGTTCGGTACTGTCGGTAGACCTTCACGACGATCCGACGACGCCCGTCCCGTCCGAGATAGACGTCCGCTTCCTTCCCGGACCCCAGTCGTTGCCCGACCTCCGTCGCGAGGCCGGCTTCGAGGATGGCGTCTGCTACCTCGCCGTGGGTCGGCTCGGCGAAGCCGAGCAGGCCGTTCCGCACCTTCCAGTGGACGCTCTCGTCCAGGTACCCGTCGTTGGGCATGTCCGGTCCTGGCGCACGCCGGACGGCTCGTCGAGAGGAGCAGCGAGGCGTCGCGCCGGTACGGAGCGGGTCTAGACGGCCCACGGGACGCTGGCGGACGCATCGACTGCCATCTTCCCGTGAACCTCCCGGCCCGTGGCCGACCGGCCATCGGTCCCGAGCTATCTAAAGCCGTCCCTCGACGCGGTGGCCCGGCGTCCGTTCGGCCGCAAACCAAAGATACCCCCCGCTTTGTCCGGACTCCGATCCTCCGATGTCGGGAACGCAGTGCGCCACGTGCTCGGGGCCCCTCGAGGCAGGGTTCGTGACGACGACGAACGGCTCGGGGCTCTTCTGGTCCAAGGACGCCACCGCCCGCCGGTTGCGGCCGGTCGGGCTCGAGGTCTTGGTCGGCACCGGCTTCGCGGGAACGTACTCCGCGAACCTCCCGGGGCTGCGCTGCCCCAAGTGCGGGACGATCCTCCTGCAGCTCCCGAAGGGGAAGTAGGGTCTCGTCAGGCGCCCGCGACCGCGAGCGGACGCACCAGCAACGTCGGGGCCGCGAGGTCCCCGACCAGGTGCTGCTTCGACCCGATCGCGCCGAGGCAGGTCAGCATCGACGGGGCGCCCTCGGGTCCCAAGGCCGACCCTCCGACGGTCCCCCCCCGGACCGGTTCGGCGAGCTTTCCTCCCCGGATGCGGTAACCGATCCGGATCTCTCCGCCGAAGATTCCCGAGACGGTGTCCGGTACGGCCCAACCGAGCTGCTGAAGCCAGATCCCGTCCCCCGCGGCCTCGATGAGCTCCGCGTCGGTTCCGCCCGAGCCGGGCTCGATCACGAGCGTCGTCGAGTGCTCGCCCGGCGGATGCGCGAACTTGACCGGGTCGCGGTGTCCGAAGCCGACGCCCCGGACCGCGTTCCCGGTGGTGGGCGCGTTGAACGCGGCGCCCCGGAGCGAGTCGTAGAGCAGCTCGGCCACGGCACCGCCGCGGATCAGCGCGTGGCGCCCCGCCGGCGCTCCCTCGTCGTCCGTCGGGCCCGAAGCGATCGCCCACGGGAATCGACCGTCGTCGTGGATGCTCAGCCCCTCGACGGCGAGCTTCGCGCCCAGCTTCGGGGAGAGCTCCCGGAGGCGGGCGCCTCCCGTGAACCGGTACCCCAGGACCGACGGCAGGATCTGCTCGGTCAAGGAGGCCGGGAGGACCACCGGCAGGTCACCAGTGGGCGGTGCCTTCGCGCGTCGAACGTCCTGGGCGAAGCGGCACCATTCGGCGACCAATCCGGGAAGTGGGCTCGGGTCGAGTCGGCGCGCGGTGTCGGTGACCCAGTACTCGCCCGGGGGCGCGCCTTCGGGTCCCCCGGTCGCCTTGACGGCGAATTCGGTCTCGACCACCGTGTGCGGGTATCGCACTCGGGCACCGGCGGAATTCGCGATCGAGGTCTCGACCAGCGAGACCTTCACGGAGCCGAAACTGATCGCCTCGTGCGGATGCGGGTCGAACGCGGAGAATACGGATTGAACGTAGGCCCGTGCGGAGTCGAGCGGGCGCGCCCACAGTGCCGGGTCGAGGATCTCGGGGGTCGACCCGCCGCCGGAGACCGACCCCGGGAGGGCGACGGACGGTGCTGGAAATTCCGACCGCGCAGCGACGGCCGCCGCTCCGGTCACGGATTCTCGGATCCCCGCCTCGGAGAAGTCGTTCGATGCCTGGAATCCGGTGCCGATCTTCCCGTCCCGCGGTCGGAGCAGCCGAATCCCATACCCCTCCGAGAGGACCGGGGCCCGCTCGAGCTCGATCGCACGACCGTTCAGATGGATCTCGTACCGTCGGATCCGCTGGGCGAACACCTCCCACGGCGCCTCGGTCCGGATCGCGTCCGCCACACGGAACGCCGCGTCCGAGCTCTCCGTCGGGGGCGTCATGCGACCCCCACCACGGCGGTCGATAGCAGGTACACCCCGCCGGTCCCGGCGGGCAACATGTCGGAGTGCCCCTTGCCGCAGTACCCGGGGTCGATCGTGAACGAATCGGCCCGCCCCACGCCGCGGGTCGACTTCAGAACGTCCAGCACCTTGCCGGAGAGCGCCATCGAGCCGACGACGTCGGTCAGCCGGCCGTGCTCGATGAGGCGGCCGTGCTTCACCTTCAGCTGCATCTGGCCGCCGAGCGGGTCCTCGATACTGCTGGTCGCGTTCTCGAGCAGGACGCCGTCCTTCGCTTCTTCCACGAGCTCCTCGAGGGTCCAGTCCCCGGGCTCGACGTAGGTGTTGGTCATCCGAACGAACGCCCGGCTCTCGAAGTCCGCCCGTCGCGTGTTCCCCGTCGCCGGAGAGCCGGTCGGGACCCCCGTCTCGCGGTCGTGGAGGGCGCCGACGAACGTTCCGTGATCGACGAGGACCGTCCGCTGCCCCGGATGCCCCTCGTCGTCGAAGTAGATCGATCCCCAGCCGTCGGGGATCGCGCCGTTGTCGACGAGGGTCAGGAACTCCGGTCCCAGCGTCTGCCCCAGCAGCGGCTTCAGATACGACCGATCGCGGGCGAACTGGTCCGCCTCGGTTCCGTGCCCGAACGACTCGTGCGCGAACGTTCCCGCGACCGACGGGTCGAGGAGGACCGTGATCGTCCCGGAGGGCGGGGCCTTCGCCGTCAGCGCCGCCCGAGCACTCTCGGCGAGGGTGCGGACGTGCTCCTCGGTGAACCAGGCGATCGCCTCCCGTCCGCCCAGACGACCGTCGGTGTGAAAGTCGAACTCGACCCGCCCGTTGTCGAACGCCAGCGGCGCCGCGACCGCGGTCGCTCGGCTGAGCCGTTGGTAACACCGGGCGCCCACGGTATTGAGGTAGAATCGCTCGTCCTCGTCCCACTCGATCCGCACGTTGCAGTCCCGAACGGAGTCGACCTGGGTGGCCCACCCCAGGATCTCCTTCGCGACGCCGAGCATCCCCTCGATCCCGAGCTCGGACATCGGATGCGCCGGGCGGTCGGTGCGCTCGCCGCGCGTCGTCGCCGACGTCCCCGGAGGGTTGCCCGCGGTCCGCGTGCGCTTCAGGTCGTCCTCGAGCGCGCTCGCGGCCGCCCCGAGGGAGGCCGGGTCGACGCCGCTCGTGGTCGCCTCGACCCAACGGGTGCCGGCCCAGGCGCGGAAGACCGCCCCCCGCAGGCGGGGATGGGAGGACGCCGAGGTCGTCCGCCGATCGAATCGGAGTCCCTCGCCCGAAGTCCGTTCGGCCAGGACCTCGGCGAAGGCGGTCGATCGTTCGAGTCGCGTCAAGCTGGCGCGGAGGTCTGCCTCGGCGTCCCGTAGGTCGGCCATGAACGGCTCCCCGAGCGGGGTCCGAGAGATAAAGTCGTAGCGCACCGAACGCGACCACCGGTCCGTCCTCGCGCAACCGACACGATATAGACCCCGACCGCTGTCGGCCGCCCGTGCCGGCGAAGACGGCGCCTCGCGAGTTCGGAATCCTCGGGTTCGACCACGTCGACATCCGGGTCAAGGATCGCGCGAAAGCCTCGCGATTTTTCGTCGAGCAGCTCGGCATGGACGTGATCGGCGAGGGGGCCGACCACACGTTCCTCCTGTTCGGTGACCAGGTGCTGGGCCTGCGGGACGCCAAGGAGGGCGCCGGCCCGTCCGGGATCGATCACATCGCGTTGCGCGTGGCGGAGTGGACGGGGCTCCGGAGCCGCGTCGGGCGGGCCCGGGTCACGATCACCGGGGAGAAGGAACGCGAGGACTCCCGCTCCCTCTTCCTCCGCGGACCGGAAGGGCTCCGGATCGAGCTGGTCTGGCGTCCCGATCCGCACGTGCACGCGTGCAGTCACCCGCCCGCGCACGCACCGGCGCGGCCCGACGACGACGAGTAGCGACTACCGGCGGGACGCTCGGGGCGCCGCCCGCGCGGCGAGGGACGGAACCGGCGTGAGCCACTCCGCGTACTTCGACTCCTCGCCGCGGAGGATCCGGCGGAAGAGGGACATGATGTCGCGGGTGATCGGACCGGGCACCGACGTACCGATCGCGTAGTGGCCGACGACCTGGATCGGGGCGAGCTCGGCATACGTCCCCGAGAAGAACGCCTCGTCGGCGGTCAGGAGCTCGTTGACGGAGAGTCGCTTCTCCACCACCGGATAGCCCAGGTCGCGGCCCATCCGCAGGACCGAGTCCCGGGTGACCCCGAGGAGGATGTCCGACTCCAGGCCGGGCGTGTAGATCGTGCCGTTGCGCACGAGGAAGATGTTCTCCCCCGTCCCCTCTGCCACGAACCCGTCGGCGTCGAGGAGGATCGCCTCCTCGTACCCGTCCTTCTGGGCGTCCACCCCCGCCAGGTAGCTGTTGATGTAGTTGCCGGCGGCCTTGGCGAACGAGGGGATCGCATCGGAGTGGGGCTTCCGGAAGGGGGAGATCTTGGCCTTGACGCCCTCCTCCGAGTCGTCCCCGAGATACTTCTTCGCCGGGATCACGGC
>JASHWW010000054.1 GCA_030043855.1 Thermoplasmata archaeon | reverse complement strand
GCTGAGTCCGTTCCGACGTTCGTCGCCGCGGAGCGGTACATCGGCCAGCGGGTGACCGCGGCCCTCGATCGGATCGACCCGGCCGCGATCGCGCGGGCGGTCGAGCTGCTGCAGAAGGCCGAGCAGATCTTCGTCTACGGCGCCGGCCGCAGCGGGATCATCGGGCGGGCGTTCGCGATGCGGCTCGTCCAGACCGGACTGCGGGCGTACGTGATCGGGGAGAGCGTCACCCCGATCGTCCGTCGGGGCGACGCGGTCTTCATCCTCTCGGGGCTCGGCGAGAGCTACTCGTCGATCCAGACCGCCAACATCGTCCGGCGCGAGGGGGCCGAGCTGATCGTGCTCACGGCCCGCGCGTCGTCGAAGATGGCCCACACGGCGACGCTCCTGCTCTCCCTCGAGTTCCCCGAGGAACCGGTCCGTCCCCGCCTCGCGCCGCTCGGCACGCTGTTCGAATCCGCCAGCCTGCGCTTGACCGATGCGCTCGTCGCGGAACTGATGGCGGCCCGCGGCGAGACCGAAGCGTCGATGCGCCGACGCCACGCGATCATGGTCTGACGCCGGCGCGCGGCCCAAACCTTATTCTCCGGTCGTCCTCCGGCCCCCGTGGCCCCGCCGAAGGAGACGCCCGCGCACACGCTCATCCCCGTCCCGTCGCGGTTCTTCGTGACGAGCGGCAAGGGGATCAACAAGACCAGCGAGCTCAACGCGTTCGACCTCGCGCTCCTCCAGGCCGGGATCGGCGAGCAGAACCTCGTGAGCGTCTCCTCGGTCCTGCCGATCGGGATCCGGCAGGTCGACCGGGAGCGGATCGCCCGCGGGGCGATCACCCACACCGTCCTCTCCCGCCACGGCGGCGGCGAGGGCGAGGTGATCAGCGCCGGGATCGCCTACGGCTTCCGCACCGACGGGGCGGGCGGCTACGTCGCCGAGGGGCACCTCCACGGGACGCAGAAGTCGCTCAAGGAGTTCCTCAAGTGGCGGATGGAAGAGATCGCCCACTTCCGCGGCGTCGACCTCCGCCGGATCCACTACCGCACCGAGGAGCTGTCGATCCCGATGGACCACTACGGGGTCTGCATCGCGGCGTGCGTCTTCCTGCCGTAGCGACGGCGCTACAGCAGCTTGCGGAAGAGCAGCTTGTCTTCGAGGCTCCCGTCGATCGACAGCTTCCGCGTCACGAGGGCCTTCATCGGGCCCATCTCCTTCGCGACGAGCGCGCGGAACGTCGCCGTGTCGGTCGCGATCGTGAGGTCGGCCTTGGCCGCCGGCCCGGACCGCAGGTTCCCGAGCCGGCCGTGCGCGAGGTCGACCGCGTAGGTGCCGCCGTCCGTCAGGCGGATCTGGATCGTCCGCTCGATCCCCGCGAGCTCCTCCCGCGTCGCGGGGGTCCGCTCCGCGTGTCGGTTGAACCGTTCGACGATCGCGGCGAGCGTCTCCTCAACCGTCACGGTCGAACGCCTCGAGGGTTCGAGTCGGACGGTCGGCGATAACCCTTTGCATCGTGGACCACGACCGACGCACCCACCGCGGCGGTTCGGGCGCCGCGCCCACGAAGCGCCGGACGAACGCGATGGTGGTCGGGTCGGACGGGTACCCGCTCCCCACGTCGGTCGCGAGGCGCCGGGCGAGGCCGGCGACCCACCGATCGCGGCGGACCTTGGCGACGATCGACGCCGCCCCGACGATCGGGAGGTCCCGGTCGGCGTGATGACGGGCGACGAGCCGGGCCCGGCCCCCGGCGTGGCGGGCGACCTCCCGCGCGAACCGTGCCGCGTTGACGTCGCAGGCGTCGAGGTAGGCGACCGACGCGCCGGACCGGGCCACGAGGCGACCGAACGCCGATGCCTCGAGGCGGTTCAGTCCGTGCACGTCGACCGCCCGATCGATCGTGGCAGGGCCGAGACTGACGGAGTCCGCGGACCCGAGCGCCCGCAGCGATCGGTAGGCGCGTTCCCGGGCCCCGGGGCTCAGCTGCTTCGAATCCGCGGCCCCGGCGGCCGTGAGTTCCTCCAACCGGTCCTCGGGTACGGCGAACGCCCCGACGACGAGCGGCCCGAGCAGCGAACCTCGCCCGGCTTCGTCGACGCCGACGACGACGTTCGGCCCGGCGCGTGCCATCCGGACGGCCGAGCACCCGGTCGCATTAAGCGGACCCGGTCTCTCCCGCGTCCGTGACGCTCGACGGCCTGTCGGTCCCGATCCCAACGCTGTTCGCCGACGACGGTTCGTTCGACTCGGGACGCAACGCGAAGTTCGCCCGCGCGCTCTCGGACGCCAAGGTCGACCACCTGTTCGTCCTCGGATCGCTCGGCGAGTTCCCCCTCGTCACGGACGAGGAGCGGGTGCGACTGCTCGACGTGGTGATCGAGAGCGCCACGGGAAAGACCGACGTCTGGGTCGGTTGCGGCGCGCCGTCGACCCGGCGTGCGGTGGCGTACGCTGAGGGCGCGGAGGCGGCCGGTGCGACCGCCCTCGTCGCCGTCCCGCCGTACTACCTCCATCCGGCCCTCGCGTCGATCGAGCGGTACTACCGGGCGCTCCGGGCGGCCGTTTCCGTGCCGCTGCTCGCCTACAACATCCCCTCGCTGGTCGGGTACGCCCTCCCGCCGGACCTCGTGCATCGCCTGGGCCGGGACGGCGTCCTGGCCGGCGTCAAGGATACGTCCGGGTCCCTCGACAGCGTGTTCCGTTTTCTCGACGGCCGGCCCGACGGGTTCGCCGTCTTTCCCGGCGACGACGCGTTCGCGAGCGCGGCGATCGCCCGCGGCGCGGCGGGGGCGGTCATGGGGATGGCGAACCTCGTCCCCCGATTGTCGGTCGAGCTCGTCGCGGCCGCGCGTCGGGGCGACGCGGCGCGAGCGGGGGAGCTGCAGCGGCTGGTCGACGCCCTCGTCGAGGTGAGCCACGCCGCGCCGTTCCCCGCCGTCGACAAGTTCGTCGCCTCCGTGCTCTGGGGCGCGGACGTCGGCTACCGCGCGCCGTACGACCCGCTCACCGCCGAGGAGGAGCGAACGGTTCGCGCGCGGCTCGACCCCCTCCGCGAAGCGCTCGCGCCCTTTCTCGGGAAGTGACGATGCGGGCCGTCGTCGTCCGGCCCCCGCGCGCGGGGGTCGAACTGCTCGAGGTACCGGCCCCGACCCTGGTCCCCGGGGGCGTGCGGGTGTCGGTGCTCGAGTGCGGCGTGTGCGGTACCGACCACGATATCGTCGACGGAAAGTACGGGCGAGCCCCGGTCGGCACCCCGTTCTTGATCCTCGGCCACGAGAACCTCGGGGTGGTCACCGAGGTCGACGCCGCGGCCCCGGGGTTCGCCCCCGGGGACCTCGTCGTCGCGACCGTGCGCCGCGGTTGCGGGGAGGACCGGTTTTGCCGGACCAACCGCTCCGACTTCTGCGAGACCGGCCGCTTCACCGAGCGCGGCATCGGCGGGGCGCACGGCTACATGGCCGAGGAGTACGTCGAGGTCCCGGAGTACCTCGTCCCCGTACCGCCCGAATTGCGACCCTGGGCCGTTCTGCTCGAGCCGATGAGCGTCGTCGAGAAGGCGATCGTGCAGGGGCAGCTCGTGCTCGACCGGAAGGAGCCGACCCCGGGGGAGCCGAAGCCCGTCGCCCCGTCGGCGCTGGTTGCCGGGACCGGCGCGATCGGGATGCTCGCGGCCCTGGTCCTTCGCGTGCGCGGGTACCGCGTGACGGCGATCGACCGGCACGACGAGACCACGCCCGCGGCGCGGATCCTCGCCGCGATCGGGGCCGACCACGTCAACACCGCCGGGGGCCTCGCGACCGTCGGCGATCGCCGGTTCGACCTCGTGGTCGAGGCGACGGGGTCGGTCGACCTGGACTTCTCGCTGGTGAACCTGCTCGGCCCCAACGGGGTCCTCGTGCTCACCGGGATCCCGGACGCCGGTACGCCGGCGCACGACGTCGCCGGCGGGGCGCTCTGGCGGGACGTCGTCCTCGGCAACCAGGCGATCGTGGGGTCGGTGAACGCCAATCGGACGTACTTCGAGGCGGGGCTCCGGGACCTCGCGGTGGTGCGGCAGCGGTGGCCGGACGCGATCCCGGGGCTCATCTCGGCCCGCCGTCCGTTGGAGTCGTTCGCCGACGTCCTCGGGGGTCGGGCCGGCGGGACGATCAAGACCGTCCTGACGATCCGTCCCGGCGGCGCCGGCGACGCAACTCGCTGAAAAGGTCAAATACCGAACCCCGCTCGCACGCCGCTCTCGAGGAGACGATGGGGATCTGGCAGGGCCGCTCCCGCAGGAAGCGCACCGGGGGTCGCCTCCGCCCGATCCGCAAGAAGCGGCGGTTCGAGATCGCCCGGGAGCTGCAGACCGCGACGATCGGCGCGGGGACCGTGAAGAAGTACCGGGTCCGGGGCGCGAACCGGAAGCTGCGCATCCTGACGACCCAGACGATCAACGTCTTCGACCCCGCGACCAAGAAGATGCAGCGGGCGAAGGTCGTCACCGTCCGGGAGAACCCCGCGAACCCCAACTACGTCCAGCGGAACATCATCACGAAGGGCGCGATCCTCGAGACCGACCTGGGCCTCGTCCGGGTCCGGTCCCGCCCCGGTCAGGACGGCGTCCTGAACGGCGTCCGCATCGCCGCGCCCGCGTCGTGAGCCCGCGTCGGGGGCTCCGATGCCCGACCACTTCTACGTCTATCCCAGCTACCTGAAGAAGGACCTCTCGCGGACGGCGGGGCGTCGGATCCCGGCGGCGCAGGCGCTCGCCGAACTGACCTCCGAGCAGATCGTCGCGGCCGCCCGCCGTCTCGGGTTCGAGGCGGTGGTCGAGGCGGACAAGCAGTACCCGCGGGAGTTCCACACCTACGCGGGCCGGGTCAAGGTCACGAAGAAGGCGGGGACGACCAAGGCGAAGTTCCTGACGGCCGTCGCGGCCGAACTCCGCCGTTCGGCGCCCGCGCCGGGGAAGAAGTGAATGGAGGAGCCCGGGACGATCTACTTCACCGGCACCGCCGGCGCCGGGAAGACGTCGTTCGTCCGCGCCTTCGCCGGGTGGGCCCGGAGCGCCGGCTACGACATCTCGCTGGTGAACCTCGACCCGGGCGCGGAAGGCGACGAGCTCCAGCCGGACGTCGACGTCCGGGAGTGGGTGCGGCTCTCCGAGATCGAGGACGAGTACGGGCTCGGCCCGAACGGCGCGCAGGTCGCGGCCGCCGACATGATCGCGCTCAAAATCTTCGAGATCCGCCAGGCGATCCAGGAGCTGAAGTCGGACTACGTCCTGGTCGACACGCCGGGCCAGGTCGAGCTGTTCGCCTTCCGCGAGGCGTCGAAGGCGATCGTGGACGCGCTCAGCGGGGACCGGTCGATGATCGCCTTCCTGTTCGACCCGGCGCTCGCCCGGACCCCGGGCGGCTACGTCGCGCTCCTGATGCTCAGCTCGACCGTGGAGTTCCGCTTCCGGCTCCCGATGCTCCACCTGCTCGCGAAATCCGACGTCCTCCCGCCCGAGCAGGTCACCGAATTGCTCGCCTGGTCCGAGGAGTCCGGCCGGTTGCTCGATGCCGTCACGCAGCTCACCCCGACCCCCGACATCCAGCTCTCGACGGAGCTCTACCGGGCGCTGGAGAATCTGGGCCCGTCGACCGCGCTCCTGCCGACGTCCGCGAAGGACGGGACGGGGCTCGAGGCGTTCTACCAGTCGGTCCAGAAGGTCTTCGCCGGCGGCGAGGACCTCGAGCCGTCCCACGCCCCGACCGAAGAGTGAGCGGACCTACCCCTCGGTGAAGAAGAGGCCCATCCCGGCGGAGGCGGCCTCCTCCTCGTCCTTGAACCGGCGGTAGAGGCCCTCGGCGTCCGCGGCGGGGAGCTTCGTGCCGACCTTGGCGAGCAGCTCGTCGGCGTGCCGGACGGCGTCGGCGCCGCCCTCGATCAGCACGTACGTCGCGTCGGACGGTCCGCCCATCGCTCCCGCCTCGCGGACCTTCTGGCTCTGTCGGGAGATGGTGTCGTCCTTGAGCACCGCGTCCAGTTCCGCCCGCTTCGCGCTCGGAACGGCGAAGATCGTCCACGCCATGCGGAGCGCCGACCGCCCTCCGGTATTTGGGGGTTGTGCGCGGCCGCCGGCCGCGAAGCCAGATGAAGGACCGCCGGCATGGAAGCGGCGGTGTACGCGAGCACGACCCAGAGCCCGGTACTGCTCCTCGGGGCGGCCCACGTGGTCGACCTCTCGGTGCCGCTCCGGCGCGCGCTGACCGACCGCGTCCTCGACGGGGTCGCCCTCGAGCTCGACCCGGAGCGGGCCGCGTCCCTCCTGGCCGACCAGCGACCGACGGGCGGGGGCGGCGCCGGGGCTCCGCTGTTCGCCCGGCTCTGGTCGATCCTGCAGCGTCGCCTGGGAGCGCAGATCGGGGGCGGCGAGCCCGGCGCGGAGATGCGGGTCGCCTACTCGGTCGCGCGGGACCGGCAGCTGCCCGTGTTCCTGATCGACGACCCGATCCGGCAGACGCTGCTGCGGCTCGTCCAGACGATGCCGTTCAAGGAGCGGGTGACCCTGCTCGTCGGGGCGATCGTCGGCCTCTTCGTTCCGGCGAAGCTCGTCGCGCGGGAGATGGACCGGTACACGGAGGCGCCGGAGGAGTTCTCGACGCAGCTCCGCGAGGCGAGCCCGACGATCGCCCGCGTGCTGCTCGACGAGCGGAACGAGCACATGGCCGAGCGGCTGGTCGCGCTGCGGGTCCGTGGCTTCGGCCGGCTCGCGGTGGTCGTGGGCGACGCGCACTTGCCGGGGCTGTCGGAGGCGCTCGGCCGCCGGGGGATCCCCGTCGAGGCGATCCCGTTCCGCGATCTGCAGCGGGCTACAGGACCGTCATCTGGCCCGACGTAGCGTCGCCGACCGCGGATTCGAAGGCGGCCGCCAGCGCGGCGACCTCGGGGGCCGTGTGCTCCTCGAGCTGCCCGGCGTCCGCGCGTTCGGAGATCGCCGGGGCGACGGGGAGCCGGCCCAGGACCGGAATCCCGTACTCGGCCGCGACCTTGCCGACCCGGCTGGCGCCGAACAGTTCGATCCGCTGCCCGCAGTGCGGGCAGGCGATCCACCCCATGTTCTCGACGACTCCGAGGAGCGGGACGTGGAGGTCGCGGGCCATGTTCATCGCCTTCTTCACGATGAGCGCGGCCAGGTCCTGCGGGGTGAGGACGAAGACCATCCCGTCGATCGGGATCGTCTGGAAGACCGTCAGCGGCACGTCGCTCGTCCCCGGCGGCATGTCGATCAGGAGGTAGTCGAGCGGGCCCCAGTGGACCGACCCGAAGAACTGGGTGATCAGCCGGGTCACGAGCGGACCGCGCCAGATCACCGGCGTCTGCTCGTCCTCGACCATGAATTGCGACGAGACGACGGGGATGCCGGCCCGGGAGACCGCGGGTTCGATCCCCTCGCCCCGGTCCGTCAGCGGCCCGGTCATCCCGAGCAACTTCGGGATCGACGGTCCGGTCACGTCGGCGTCGAGGATCCCGACCGTGCGGCCCCGACGGCGCAGCTCCGCCGCGAGGAGCGCGGTCACCGACGACTTTCCGACCCCGCCCTTGCCACTGCCGACGGCGACGACCCGGCGGATCTGCCCCTTGTCCATCCGCTGCAACACGCCGCGCGGTCCGCGCGCGGGCGCCCCCGGAGCCGGCGGGGGGGTCGAGGTCGGGCGCGTGGCCGGCTCGCCGGAGGCGGTCACGGCGTTTCCACGGTGTGTTGATATATAACGGGCCCCCGTCGGGCGGCGGTCGGCGGAGATGGCGCAGGGTCGTTCCGCCGAGCTCGACGAGCTGTTCCAGCCCCGTTCGGTGGCGGTCATCGGCGCGTCGAACCGCCCGGGGAAGGTCGGTACCAGCCTCTTCCGCAACGTGCTCCAGGCCGGGTTTCAGGGAGTCGCCTACCCCGTCAACCCGTCGTGGAAGAGCGTCTCGGGGGTCCGGTGCTACCCCGACATCGCGTCGTTGCCCGACCCGCCGGACCTCGGGGTCGTGATCGTTCCGGCCGCCCGGGTCCCCGACACGATCGACGAGCTCGGGAGGGCCGGGGCGCGCGGGGCGATCATCATCTCGGCCGGGTTCCGGGAGATCGGCGAGGCCGGCGCGGCATTGGAAGCGGAAGTCGTGCGCCGGGCCGCCACCTATCGGATGTCGATCGTCGGCCCGAACTGCTTCGGGGTTTTCAACACCGACCCGAGCGTCAGCCTGAACGCGACGTTCAGCGAGAGTCTCCCGCCGCCCGGCAACATCGCCTTCGTCTCGCAGAGCGGGGCGCTCGGGGCCGGGATCCTGCAGTACGGGATCGCCGAGCGGATCGGCTTCTCCCGCTTCGTCTCGGTCGGGAATCGCGCCGGCGTCGACGAGAACGACCTGCTCGGAGCGCTCGGCCGGGACCCGCGCACGCACGTGATCCTGCTGTACGTTGAAAGCCTCGCGAACGGCCGTCGGTTCCTGGAGGCCGCCCGGACCGTCACGGAATCGAAGCCCGTGCTGGTCGTGAAGAGCGGCCGGACGCCGGCGGGGGAGCGGGCGGCGAAGAGCCACACGGGATCCCTCGCCCAATCCGGCCGCGATCAACTGTACGACGCGCTGTTCGAGCAGTCCGGGGTCCAGCGGGTCAATTCGTTGGGCGACCTGTTCCGCGCGGCCAAGATCTTCTCCACCGATCTGCGCATGGAAGGGCCCCGGCTCGTCGTCCTCACGAACTCGGGGGGCCCGGGCATCGTCGCGGCCGACGCGGCGGTCCGGAACGGCCTCGAGCTGCCGCCGCTCTCGCCCGAACTGCGCGCCGCGATCGGCCCGCGCCTCCCGTCGATCGCGTCCGTCCAGAATCCGGTCGACATGACCGCGGACGTGGGCGCGGACCAGTACCGCGAGGTGCTCGGCGCCCTGCTCGCGAGCGAGGCGGCCGATGGTGCCCTCGTGATCGCTACGCCGACCGGCACCATGACCGGGGGCGAGGTGGCGAAGGCGATCCTCGCGGTCCGAGGCAGCGGTTCGAAGCCGATCGCCGCGTGCATGTTCGGCCTGACCGACCTCTCCGACGAGGTGCGCGCCCTCGAGTCGCACGGGGTGCCGTCGTTCACGTTCCCGGAGGAAGCGGTCGAGGGCCTCGCCGCGCTGGCCCGGTATCACGCCTGGCGGACCCGTCCGCGCACGGAGGTTCGCACGTTCCCGGTGGACGTCGCCGCGGCGGACCGGGCGATCGCTCGCGCCCGCGCGGACGGAACGACCGTGCTCCCGGAGTACTCCGCCCGGTCGTTGCTCGCGGCGTACGGCATTCGGTTCCCCGAGGTGGGGGTGGCGACGACGGCCGACGAGGCCGTCTCCCTCGCCGGACGCATCGGATTCCCGGTCGTGCTCAAGGTCGCTTCGCCCGACATCTCGCACAAGACCGACGTCGGCGGGGTGGCCGTCGGGATCGGCGACGTCGCGTCGCTCCGGGCGGCCTGGGACCGGATGTCCCGTTCGGTCGCCGCGGCCGCGCCCCAGGCCCGGATCCAGGGGTACGAGGTCGAGGCGCAGATCGTCGGGGGGAAGGAGGTGCTGATCGGGATGCAGCGGGACCCTGCGTTCGGGCCGATCGTCGTCTTCGGTCTGGGGGGGATCTACGTGGAGGTCCTGCGGGACGTCACGTTCCGGCTCGCGCCGGTCCGTCCCCTATCGGCGCAGCACATGATCGACTCCGTCAAGGCCGCGCCGCTGCTGCGCGGCGTCCGGGGCGAGGGACCGAGCGACCTGCCCGCGCTCGCGGAGGCGATCGAGCGGGTGTCGCAGTTGGCCATCGAGCGGCCGGAGGTCGTCGAACTCGATCTCAACCCGATGATCGTCCGGCCCGCCGGCCAGGGGATCGTCGCGGTCGACGCGCGGGTCGTGCTCGCACCGCCTTCCAGATCGGGACCGTCCGCTTGAGTTCCTCGATGAGATAGCGGGTGGCATCGAACGCCTCCGCCCGGTGCCCGCAGGCGGCGCCGACGATCACCGCGACCTCCCCGACGCGCACGCGTCCGACGCGATGCCATGCAACGACCGCGCGGGCCCCGAACCGTCGGACCGCCTCCCGCTCGAGGTCCCGCAGGGCGCGCAGCGCCATCGGCGGGTCGGCCTCGTAGTCGAGCGCGACCACCGTGCCCTCGGGCGTCCGGTCCGGCCGCACGCGACCGGCGAAGAAGGCGACGCCACCCGCGCCGCTCGCCTCGAGCGCGCGGGCCGCGGCCGGGATCGAGAGCGCTCGGCCGGAGAGGCGGACCGACACGTCAGCCACCTCCGTACGGCGGGTGCACGGAGAGCTCGTCGCGGGACCCCACGGCCTCCGCGAGGTCTTCGACGTACCGCCCGTTCCGGACGATCCGCGCGACCCGAAGGGTCGGGGCCAAGCGCGGAAAGCTGGCGCCCAGACTCCGGAGCACGTCCGCGACGGAGGCCCCCTCCCGCGGGATCTCCCAGGCGACGGACGATCGGCCCGTCGCCTGCCGGGCGGTGGCGAAGAACCGGACGGTGAGCGTCGGGGGCATCGACCGCCGAAACCGTCCCGGCTCTAAGGGTTGCCCGCGTTCCAACGGAACGCCTTAATACGCACGCTCGCTGAAACGGCCGATGACGGAGCTGGCGGTCCGCGTCGGGGGGCAGGCCGGCGACGGCATCGCCTCGATCGGCGAATCGCTCGCCCGCTCGTTCTCCCGGCTCGGCTGGCATCTGTTCGGGCTCAACGCGTACCAATCGGTCATCCGCGGGGGCCACGTCTGGTTCCAGGCTCGCGCGGCCGACCCGCGACCGTACTCGCAGGGCGACGGGGCGGACCTGCTCTACGCGCTCGACAAGGCGACGGTGGAGATCCACGCGCCGAGCCTGCGCCGCGGCGGCTCGGTGGTCTTCGACCCGGAGAAGTTCGCGGTAGCGGAGTCGGACCTCCCGGCGGGGATCCGCGCCGTGCCGATCCCGACGCTCGAGATCGCGCGGAAGTACACGAGCCAGTCGATCCTGCAGAACGCGGGCGGGATCGGCGCCCTCGCCTACCTGGCCGGGATCCCACTCGACACGCTCCACCAGGTGCTGGCCGATTCCTTCGGAAAGAAGAAGGGGGAGATCGTCGACTGGAACCTCGGCGCGAGCGCCGATGGCTATCGTGCCGCGGAGAAGGTCGGAACCCCCCCGGCCACGGCGCTCCGCCCGCGCGGATCCCCGAAGCTCCTCATGAACGGCAACCAGGCGATCGCGCTCGGCGCGGCCGCGGCCGGTTGCAAGTTCCTCGCGCAGTACCCCATGACGCCCGCCTCCTCGATCATGCACTGGATGGCGGCCCACTCCCAGTCCCTGGGCGTCGTCGTCAAGCAGGCGGAGGACGAACTGGCCGCGATCCACATGGCGATCGGGGCCTCGTTCGCGGGCGTCCGCTCGATGACGGCGACGAGCGGCGGCGGATTCTCGCTCATGGTCGAGGCCCTCGGGATGGCGGGCATGACCGAGACCCCGGTCGTCGTGGTCGAGTCGCAACGGGCCGGTCCGTCGACCGGACTGCCGACGAAGACCGAGCAGGGCGACCTCAACCTGATGCTCGGCGCCGGCCAGGGAGAGTTCCCCCGGGCGATCCTCGCCCCGTCGCACCCGGCGGACGCCTACCGGGCGACGGTGCAGGCGTTCGACCTCGCGGAACGGTACCAGACGCCCGTGCTCGTCGCCAGCGACCTCCACCTCTCCGAGAACTTCTTCACCGTCGACCGGGACGAGATCGATCTGCACGTCGACGTGCCGTCGCTGTTCGTCGTCCCTCCCAACTCCCCCGACTACCACCGGTACCAGTACACCCCGGACGGAGTGTCGCCCCGGGCGATCCCCGGACAGGCCGGCCTGCAGTTCGTCGCCGGCTCCGACGAGCACGACGAGCACGGGCACCTGATCTCGGACGTCAAGGCCGGCGTCCCGGTCTGGGTAACGGAACGCCAGAAGATGATGGACAAGCGGATGCGCAAGCTCGACGGCCTCATGCGGTCCGTGCCGCCCCCGGTCCTCGAGGGCCCCGCCTCCGCGCCGCTGACGTTCGTCGCGTGGGGATCCACGATCGGGGCGGTCCGGGACGCGATGGTGGTCCTCGCCGCCCAGGGCCGCCCCACCAACCTGCTCCGCTTCCCGGCCGTCTACCCCATCGACCCGACCGCGGCGCGCACCGCGTTCTCGGCGACGCGGCGGACCCTCCTGGTGGAGGCCAACTACTCCGGACAGTTTGGGCGACTGCTCCGCGCCGAGCTCGGTGTGGAGGTATCGGACCGACTGCTCAAGTACGACGGCGAGCCGTTCTTCCCGCACGAGATCGTGGCGAAGGCGTTGGATGTGATGCAACATGGCGGACAGTAGCGCGCGACCCCTCCCGAGCGACGCCGGACCCAGCCTCCCGATCGTCGGGAAGTCCGACACGAAGCCGACCTGGTGCCCCGGCTGCGGAGACTTCGGGGTCGTCGCGGCGATCGAGATGGCGGTCAAGCGGCTCAAGCTCCCCAGCCAGAACGTGGTGATCGTATCCGGGATCGGCTGCTCGTCCAATCTGCCGCATTTCCTCAGCTCGTACGGCTTCCACGGGATCCACGGTCGATCTCTCCCCGTCGCGGAAGGGATCCGGTGGGCGAACCACGGTCTCACGGTCATCGGGACCGGCGGAGACGGCGACGGGTTCGGGATCGGTGCCGGGCACTTCGTGCACGCGATGCGGCGGAACGTCGATCTCACGTACGTCACCATGGACAACCAGATCTACGGGCTCACGACCGGCCAGGCGAGCCCGACGTCCACCATGGGGGCCAAGACCAAGTCGACCCCGAACGGGGTGATCGAACAGCCGATCGACCCGATCGCGCTCGCGCTGGCGAGCGGCGCGACCTACGTCGCCCGCGGATTCTCCGGGGACGTGAAGCAGCTCGCCGACCTCGTCGCTGGCGGGATCCAGCACCGCGGCTTCTCCTTCGTCGACGTCTTCAGCCCGTGCGTCACCTACAACAAGATCAACACGTTCGACTTCTTCCGGCAGCGGGTCTACAAGCTCGAGTCCGCGGGCCACAATCCGGCCGACCCGGTCGCCGCGTGGCAGCGGGCGCTCGAGTGGGGCGACAAGATCCCGATCGGGCTGTTCTACTCGGTCGATCGGCCGACCTACGAGGACCTCGAGGAGGTCCTGTCGGCCGGCCCGCTCGCCCACCAGCCGGCGGGCCTGCGCTCCGGCGACGCCGTGCTCGACGAATTCGTCTGACCGGTAGGACCGGGTCCTCCCCCGGTCCGGACCTCGCCCCACGAACGCGGGGCCCAAATACCCGCATGCGGGTCGGCGGCCGTCGATTCGCGTGCCGACCGAGCGGACCCCTCCAGCGGACGAGGCCGTGCCGCCGGGGGAAGCGCCCGACGTCCGGCACGGGCTCGCCACCGTCACCCGGGGGACCGTGGTCCTCCTGTTCGCGACGTTGCTCTACGTCGCGTTCAACTTCGTGGCCCGGGTCCTGATCGTCCGGAGCCTCTCGCTCGACGACTGGAGCGCCTTCTCGTTCGCCCTGACGCTCGCGGCCCTGGTCGCGGGGTTCGGGACGCTGGGGTTGCCGAGCGCGGTCGCCCGCAGCCTCCCGTTCGTCGCGACCGACGCCGAACGACGGACGATCGTCCGGACGACGGCCTGGCTGGGGGCGGTCGCGGGCGTCGGGACCAGCGTCGCGGTGTTCCTCGCGGCCGGACCGATCGGCACGGCCCTGGGATCGCCCGGGATCACGCTCGCGCTCGAGTTCTTCCCCGTCCCCGTGGGGACCGTGATCGTCGCGTCGCTTCTGGCGTCCGTGTTCCAGGGGTACGAGGACGTCGTCCCGAACGCGGTGTTCGTGCAGGCGATCAACCCCGGACTGTTCCTCGCGTTCCTGGCGGTCCTCGTGGTGGCGCCCGGGAACGCGTTCACGTTCCGGAACGTGCTGCTCGCGTACGCGATCGCCAACGCCGTCGTGCTCGTCCTCGTGGTGGGGTACACGGCGCACTACCTGCCGCGGCGCCTCCCGCGCGGCCCCCCGGCCCCGGCGGCCGCCCGCGCGCTCCTCCGGTTCGCCGCCCCGCTGTTCGTCGTCGGGGCGATGGCGACGGTCGTGGGATGGGGGGACACGCTTGTGCTCGGGGTCTACCACGCCGCCGAGGTCGGGACCTACGCGGCGTCCCTGACGCTCGCCCGCCTCCTGCAGATCGGACTGGGGGCGGCGAGCTTCATCTTCCTGCCGGTGGCGTCGCGCTTCGTCCGACGGGACGAGCCGCACGCGGTGACCCTGACGTTCACGACCGTGACCAAGTGGATGGCGCTCTTCTCGCTCCCGGCGTTCCTCGTGTTCGTCGTCCTGCCGTCGACGTCCCTCGGGTTCGTCTACGGCGCCAACTACACCGCGATCGTGCTCCCCCTGCAGATCGTCGTCACCGGGGCGCTGTTCACGACGCTCCTCGGGCCGGCGCCGACCGCCCAGATCGCGTTCGGGGAGGGGCGACTCCTCGCCGCGAACGCGGTCGTCGCCGGGGCGGTCGACCTGGTCGTTTCGGTCGCGCTCGTGCCCGTGTACGGGTACACGGGGGCGGCGATCGCCTGGGCGACCGCGAACGTGGTGTACTCGGCGTTGTCGCTCGGCGAGCTCACCGTCCGGCACCGCGTCCATCCGTTCCGCCGGGCGTTCGTCCTGCCGGTCGTGGTGACCGGCGCGGTCGGCGGGCTCGCGCTCGTGGTGGTCCGCTCCTCGATCGCCGCCTGGATGCTGCCCGGCGTGGTCCTGGCGATCGCGGGAGGATTCGTCGGGGTGATCCTCGCGACGCGGAGCATCGACGAGGGAGACCGACTGCTCCTCGATGCGGTCGAGGAGCTGCTGGGGCGTCCCTTACCGCTGCTCCGGCGGGTCGGCCGCCTCGGAGTGCGGGGCCGACGGTCCGGCTGAACCGGAGGATCGGCCGGGGTGTCGCTCGCGCCACGCGTCGACGAGCAGCAGGAGAACGCCGGCCCCCACCAGAAGGGCGGAGAACTCCGAGAGCGTGGCCGCGAGCGCGAAGTTGCCGAGCCCGTCCGAGGCGGCCGCCGACGCGAACAGCGCGATCGCCCCGACGATCGGATACCGGGCGTCCAGACGGGCCCAGGCCGAGTAGATCGTGTACCCGACGAGCAGGGCGATGAAGGTCGCGACGTACGGGAATCCCATCGGTCCGCGCCTCCCCCGAGCGAGCTACCGCTCAAAATCGTACGGTCGGTCCGGCACGAGGGCCGGACCGCGTCGAACTCTGGTTCCCACGTCAGGTTTACATAGGGCGCACCGCATGGGAAACCCCAGGGGCGACCGCGTCCCCGGTTTATGGCGTCCGACGCCCGGAAATCCCGCATCGTTCCCTACCTCCTGAGTGGCGGAATGCTCGCCACGGTCGTGGCGTCGGGGGTCGCCGCGAACGCCTCCGGGGCGACCCCGCAGGCGAGCTGTCAGTACAGCCAGTGCGTCGCCGGCACCGCGCTGCCCTGGTGGATCGTCGCCGTGGTCGTCGTGATCATCGTCGCGGCCCTGCTCGCCGTTCTGCTCCTGACCCGCGGCCGCCGTCCCCCCGCCGCGGGAACCCCCGTCCAGCCGTGGGACGCGGGGGCCGGGCCCCAGGCGCCGCCC
>JASHWW010000005.1 GCA_030043855.1 Thermoplasmata archaeon | reverse complement strand
CACGATCCCGTCCGGCACGTATCGAGTCGTCTTCGCGGAGCGGGGCCTCCCGACCGGGACGACCTGGACGGTCACCTTCGGTGCGAAGGTTCGCTCCGGCAACGGCATCACGATCGGATTCTCGGCCGGGAACGGGAGCCACGCGTATCGCATCGGAGTGCTGCTCGGAGAGGTGCCCACTCCCGAGAACGGAACGGTGACGGTCGCCGGCGCTTCGGTCCCGGTGCCGATCTCGTTCGGCGCGGTCGCGGTGCGGAGCGGGACGTTTCGGGAGAGCGGGCTCCCGACCGGGACGAACTGGTCGGTCACTCTCGGGGGAGTGACGACCTCCGGCACCTCCGCCAACCTCTCCGTCGCCGCGAATCCGGGGACGTACCCGTTCGCCCTCGGACCCGTCCCCGGGTACCTTGGATCGCCGCCGAACGGGACGGTGAACGTCACCTCCGGGAACGCGACCGTTTCCGTCGTGTTCGTGGCCGAGGAGTGGGGGGTGACCTTCGCGGAGCAGGGCCTCCCGATAGGAGAGCGTTGGTCCGTGGAATTCGACGGATCCCCGGTCTCCACCGACCTTTCCACCATCGCGTTCTCGGCGGTCGACGGCGGGTACAATTTCACGGTCCCTGCGATCGACGGGTACAATCGTTCCCCCGCGGCGGGGCGGATCGTGGTCGACGGGTCGAACCAGACGGTGGCCGTCAACTTCAGCGTGGCCGACTACGCGGTGGACTTCGAGGCCGTCGGGCTCCCGCCGGGGACGGCGTGGAACGTGACCCTCAACGGCAGCGCCGAGTCGGCGACCGGGCGCTCGATCGCGTTCGAGCTGCCCGACGGCGCGTACCCCTACGACGTCGGACCCCCGACCGGGTACGCCGCGTCTCCGCCGGGAGGGGTCCTGGACGTGGCCGGGGAGAACGTGACCGTGAACCTGACGTTCTCGGCGATTCTCCAGACCGTGACGTTCCACGCGATCGGACTCCCTCCCGACGCGGCCTGGTCGGTCGCGATCGACAACCGGACCGTGCGTGCCGTCGCGGGGAACGCCTCGGTGTCGTTGCCGGACGGTGCCTACGGGTTCGTGGTGGTCGCCCCGCTCGGGTATACGGCGAGTCCGTCCGCGGGAAACCTGACGGTGGCGGGCGAGAGCGTGCAGGTGACGATCGAGTTCCAGGCGCCCCCCCCACCGTCGTACGCGATCCTGTTCGACGAGTCGGGCCTGCCGGTCGGGACCGAATGGGCCGTCGTGCTCAACGGGTCGCCGCAGACCACCACGGCCGGCCAGGTCACGTTCTCCCGGTCGAACGGGACCTATCCGTACGAGATCGGAACCCCCGTCGGATATCGTCCGACCGTTCCCAACGGAACGGTCACGGTCGTCGGGGCGGTGGTCGTCGTGAACGTCACTTTCTACGGAGCGGTCGGCGGACAGTACGAGGTCGCCTTCGTCGAGGACGGACTCCCCGACGGCACGAACTGGTCCGTGTACTTCGGCGCCTACTACCTCGCCGATCGCGGTCCGATCCTCGAGTTTCCGGCCACCAACGGAACGTATGCGTATCGCGTCGGAGCGGTTCCCGGATACCAACCTTCGACGGCCGCCGGTGAGGTCGTGGTCGTCGGGGGCGACCTGCGGGTCGATGTCAATTTCAGCGCGGCGGGTCCGTCGCTCTATGCGGTCCTCTTTTCGGAGACCGGCCTCCCGAACGGCACGAACTGGGCCGTCACGATCGCCCCGTCGACCGCCAACTCGACGTCGGCGACGATCGAGTTCCTCGAGGCCAACGGGAGCGTCGCGTTTCAGATCGGCGAGATCGACGGGTACACGCCGACCCCCGGCCACGGTACCGTGGACGTCAACGGGACCGAGCTCACGGTGCCGATTCGATTCTCCGCTCCCCCGGCGACCGGCGGATTCTCGATCGCCGGCCTCTCGCCGGGCGTCGGACTTGGGGTGCTGGTCGGAGTCGTGGCCCTGGGCGCCGCCGCGGTCCTCGTCGCGCGCCGGAGGCTCCAGCGCAGCCAGGGGCCGGTGCCCCGGAGAGGGGGACCCCCGGACGGAGGGGATGGGGCTGCCCGAATTTGAATCGGGGTCCCGGGCTCCCAAAGCCCGAAGGATGGACCAGTAGAGCGGACCGAGGAATCGGCCTCGCGTCCGTAGCTACCCCACAGCCCCGCGCACGGCGGACCTAGAGGGCCTCGACCCGCTTCAAGGTTCGGCCGATCCGGCACTCCGCGGGTTCGTCCGCAACGCTCCGGACCTCGAACTTCTGCTTCGCTGGCGCCTGGGGCCCGGCGCAGACCGACCAGTTGGGGCAGTCGATCCGGCGGCAGGGGTAGCGCGCCACTTCGATCGAGCTCCCGACGATGGCACTCCGCGCGTCGACGACGAGCGTTCGAGGGACCGAGCGGACCTCGACCACCGCCGCCTCGCTCTCCTGCAGCGCGCAGGGATGGGTGACGTCCCGGACGCGCGTGACCGAGTACCGACGTCCGGCGTCGAGCGTGAGGCACGCGTGGCGGTAGGGGCAGGTCCGGCACACCGGGGCACCGCCCTGGTAGACGAATTC
Source organism: Thermoplasmata archaeon (assembly GCA_030043855.1). Lineage (GTDB taxonomy): Archaea > Thermoplasmatota > Thermoplasmata > Lutacidiplasmatales > UBA184 > Lutacidiplasma. Next base: position 75,353 of record JASHWW010000005.1, on the reverse strand, counting down.
GTACCCCGGCTTGGCCTCGCCGACCGCCAGCAGCGTGATTTCGGCCATCCTACTCGACCACCCCGGTGACCGTGGCGAGCCGCTCCGCCGCCTCCCGGCTCAAACCGTTGTCGCCCAGGATCGTGTAGCGGTCCGGTCGGATGGAGTGCGCCATCTGGAGGGCGCGCACGACCTCCTCGGACGTAACGCCCAGCTCCCGGGCGGTCGTCGGAGCTCCGATCGTCGCCAGCGCGGTCTTCAGGCGACGCCAGTCGCCGCCGTGGAGGTACATCATCATGATGGCACCGACGCCGCACTGATCGCCGTGCAGGCTCGGGTGGGCCGACACCCGGTCGAGCGCGTGGCTGAACAGGTGCTCGCTGCCCGAGCAGGGCCGCGACGAGCCGGCCACGCTCATCGAGATCCCGGCGACCAGGATCGGCCGGATGGCGATCCAGATCGACTCCTCGAGGTTCGGTTTGATCGAGGTCGCGTGGTCGATGATCTCCTGCGCCGCGTACTCGCTCAACGTGGCGGCCGTGCTCGAGAACTCCTCGTTCCGCAGCCGCACGGCGAGCTTCCAGTCGAGGATCGCCGTCACGTTCGAGATGACGTCGGCGCAGCCGGACGCCAGGAGCCGGAACGGGGCTTGAACGATCAACTCCGTGTCCGCGATGACCCCGATCGGGACGGCCGCCGTCTGGCTCGTCACCCCGCTGGACCCGTGCAGGGACGCCCGGGGCGAAGAGATCCCGTCGTGGGCCGCGGACGTCGGAAGGCTCACGAAGGGGATCCGCAGGCGGTCCGCGACGACCTTCGTGATGTCGATCTTGCTGCCGCCACCGGCACCGATCAGGAATCGGGCGCCGGCGGACCGGGCCGCTTCCTCCACCCGGGCGACCTCGGCCTCGGTGGCCTCGCCCGCGACCAAGGTGGTGACGCGGAAGCCGTCCGCGTTCAGGAGGTCCGCGGCCCGGTTCCCCGCGAGAACGGCGGTACGCGGGCCGGTCACGACCGCGCCGACCGTCGGGAAATCGAACTGGCGGCAGGTCCCCGCGAGGTCGTTCAAGACCCCGTGACCGACCAGAACGACGCGCGGGAAGACCATCCCCCGGGCCTTCCCGAACGGCATGTCGGTCGGACCGCCGAGTCGGGACGTCGGCGAGCTCGCGGTCCCCATGGTCGGATACGGCGGACGGGCGGACGCCCCTCTTTAGCGTTCCGACCACCGGCGGCGCCGGCGCCGGTCGCTACCGGCCGGGCACGTCGCCCCAGAGCAACTTGTGCTCCTGGAGCATGACCCGGACGTCGAGCCGATCGGCGAGCACCCAATCCGCGAGACGGCCGGCGTCGGTGCCCCAGACGGGCTGGAAGACGATCGTCGCGGGACCGCGGTACCGTCGCACGACCCGCTTGGCGTACAGGTAGTCCGGCCGATCCTGGACGACGAACTTGATCACGTCCTGCGGACGGAGGCGGTCGAGGTTCGACCACCGGTTCCGCCCGTCCATCCGGGAGGACGGGCACTTCACGTCGACGCTGAGGATCGCATGGGGGATCGTCGCGAACGGACCGACGTCGAGCGAACCGCCCGTCTCGATGACGGTGATGACCCCGCGCTCGTCGAGGCGTCGGACGAGCTCGAGCGACTCGCGCTGCAGGAGCGGCTCCCCGCCCGTGAGGCAGACGTTCCGGGTGCGGTTCCGAGCGACGGTCCGGAGGATCGAGGCGATCGAGCGCTCCCGGCCGGGACCGAACGAGTAGGTGGTGTCGCACCAACTGCAGCGGAGGTTGCACCGCGCCGTACGGACGAACGTTGTCCGAACCCCGGTCTGCGGTCCCTCGCCCTGCACCGAGTGGAACACCTCGATGATCCGCATCGTCTCCGGGAGCGCGGACGGCGGCTTTAGACGCTTGCTCCCCCGCGTCCCCTCTCGAGAATTCCTCAAATAGACCGCCCGCGTCGAACCGCCGCCATGGAGGCGGCCCGGGCCCGATACTGGCAGGAGCGATGGCGCGCCGCCGGTCTCGCCTCGGGCCAGCGCGTCCCGGGGCGCCCCAAGTTCTACGCCCTGATCGCGTATCCCGGGACCAGCGGCTTCCTCCACGTGGGGCACCTGCGGTCGTTCGCCTACCTGGACGCGCTGCACCGGTACCACCGAATGCGCGGCCGTTCGGTCCTGTTCCCGTTCGGCGTCCATGCCTCGGGGATCCCCGCCGTGGCGTGGGCCCAGAAGGTGAAGGATCGCGACGCCGCGACGATCCACCAGCTGCGCAGCGAGGGCGTCCCGGAGCAAGAGTGGGTCCGGCTCGAGGACCCGGAGGCGGCGGCGCGGTTCTTGGGCGAGACGTATCGGGTCGTCCTCCGCTCGCTCGGCGTCCTGGTGGACGAGGCGACCTACCTGACGACGGTCGACGACGACTATCGCGCGTTCGTCCGGTGGCAGTTCCGAGCGTTGGAGCGGGCGGGGGCCCTCGTGAAGGGGACGTACTTCGCGCCGGTCTGCCCCGTCTGCGGGCCGGTGGCGGTCGATCCGTCCGAGACCGACCTCGACTCGGGCGGGGACGCCGAGGTCGTTCGATTCACCACCGTGCCGTTCTCCCTTCCGGACGGCCGGATCCTTCTGGCCGCAACGTTGCGACCGGAGACGGTCTACGGCGTCACGAACCTGTGGGTGGCGCCCGGCGTTCCGCTGGTCGTCTGGCATCAAGGAGACCACCAGTTCCTCGTGACGCGGCCCGCGGCCGAGCGCCTCGTGGAACAGCACGGAGGGCGAGTCGGCCACCCGGTCCCCCCGTCCGAACTGGTGGGTCGGACCGTCCGCCCGCCGATCGGCGCGGCCGAGGTCCCGATCCTCGAAAGCGCCCTCGTCGACCCCGCCGTGGGCACCGGCGTCGTGATGAGCGTGCCGGCCCATGCGCCGGCCGACGCCGCGGCGCTCGCCGAGCTCGGACCCGATCTCCGGAGCGCGGTCGCCCCGGGACCTATCCTCCTGGAGATCCCGGCCGATGCCGCGCTCTCCCCGTCCGATCGAGAGCTGCTCCAAGGGTCCGGTTCGCCCGCCGACCGGGCGCTGCGGGCGGCCGGTGCGCGAGGTCTCTCGGATCGTGCCGCCGTCGATACCGCTACCGAGCGCCTCTACCGCCTCGAGTACGTCCGCGGGCGGATGACCGTTCCCGAGCTGCAAGGGGTGCTGGTACGGGACGCTCGCGAGCAGGTCGCCGAACGGTTGGCGCGCACGGGGACGAGCTTCCCCCTGCAGGAGTTCTCGAAGCCGGTCGTGTGTCGGAACGGCCACGCCGTGGTGATCCGCCGCGTCCCGGACCAGTGGTTCCTCCATTACGCCGACCCGTCCTGGAAGTCGAAGGTCCGGGCCCGACTCGACCATCTCGTCACCTGGCCGGCGGAGTACCGGGAGGAGTTGTCGGGAATCGTCGATTGGTTCGGTGACCGCCCGTGCACCCGACGGGGCCGCTGGCTCGGCACCCCGTTGCCGTTCGACCCGGAGTGGGTGATCGAACCGATCGCCGACTCGACGTTCTACATGGCGTACTACGTCGTCCGGAGGTTCGTGGCGACGGGGCGCCTCCGGACCGACCAGCTGACCGACGCGTTCTTCGAGTACGTCTTCCGGGGCGCCGGTCCGGGCGAGCCGAAGGTGGAGCGAGCGGTCCTCGACGAAGTGCGCGCGGAGTTCCTCTACTGGTATCCGCTCGACTACAACTGCGGAGGGAAGGAGCACAAGCGGGTCCACTTCCCCGCGTTCCTGTTCACCCACGTCGCGCTGCTCGACGAGCCGCTGCAGCCGCACGGGATCTACGTGAACGGCTGGATCACGGGGACCAGCGGGGGGAAGCTCTCGAAGAAGGAGGTCGGCGCCAAGGGGGGCCGGATCCCCGGGATCGCCGTCGCGTTGGAGCAGTCCGGAGCGGACGCCCTGCGGCTGATGTACACGCTCGCGAGCTCGCCGTCGCAGGATGTCGAGTGGGAGACCTCGCTCTTGGACGCCGCCCGGGAACGTCTGGCCGACGTCGAGCGGATGGTTCGCGAGGCCCGCGGCGCGGGGGCCGGCGAGCCGGAACTGGACGCCTGGCTCCTCTCGGCGTGCCACGGCCTGGTCGGAGAGGTCCGGGCCGCGTACGAGGGGACGGATCTTCGGACCGCCGCGGAGCTGACCTACGTTCGGTTGCCGTCGCTCCTCCGGCGCTATTACACGCGGGGGGGCCAGGCGGGGGACGCGACCGACCGCGTCGCCCGATGCTGGATCCGCCTGCTCTCGCCGATCACCCCGCATCTCGCCGAAGAGCTCCACCCGGCCGGCGGCGACCTCGTCGCCACGACGGCGTTCCCCGACCCGGGGGAGTTCGCGCGGTCGGAGCGCGCCGAGCGGCAGGAGACGTTCCTCGAGCGTGTCGAGGAGGACCTCCGCGCCGTCCTCCGGCCGTCCCTCGAACGCGCGGAGGCACCGTACCGGGAGGTCGCGTTCTTCGTCGCGGCGCCGTGGAAGGCGACCGTGGAGTCGTGGATCCGCGACGATCTCGCGCGGGGCGAGGAGCCGACGATCCGATCGATCCTCGACCGGGCCGCCGCGCGCCCCGAGCTCGCCGCGTTCCGGCCGGAGATGCCGAAGTACGTGCAGCGCGTCCTCCCCCTGCTCCGCAACGAGCCCCGTGTCGTTCCGGCGGAGGTCGACGAGCTCGGGTGCCTCCGGGCGGTCGAGGCGTACCTGCTCCGGCGGTACGGGTTCGAGCAGGTCACCGTGCACGCGGAATCGGAGGCTGGACCGCACGACCCGAAGGGACGCCGCGAGCGCGCCCGACCGGGCCGTCCGGCGTTCTACCTGATCGGACCCCCCGGAGAGCCTACCGGGGGGCGGGCTTCGTCGCCCGGCGGCCGGCGCGGGAGCGGCCCCGCCCCGACGTCGGGAAATTGAGGTGCATGCGCGACGGGGTCGGGTGGCGGCTCACCGCCCGGTACTTCGCGGACGCCTTCGTCGCGTAGCTGCGGTCGACCGTCCCGGAGATCTCGAAGTAGATCAACTGCCCGACCGGCATCCCCGCGTAGATCCGGACCGGGATCTTCACGCTCATCTCGAGGGTCCAGTAGTTGCAGAACCCTTCGTCCCCCTTTCCGGCGGTCGAGTGGATGTCGATCCCCAGGCGTCCGACGCTCGACTTGCCTTCGAGGAACGGGACGTACCCGTGCGTCTCCGTGTACTCCTCCGTGACGCCCAGGTACAGCTGGCCGGGGACGAGCACGTACCCGGTCTTCGGGATCCGGAACTCGCGGACCGGGTTCGCCACCCTGGCGTCGAGCGCCGCCGACCGATAGACGGCGAGGTACGGGCCCAGGTGGACGTCGTAGGAGTTCGTACCGAGGCACTCGGGCCGATATGGGCGGATGACGATGCGGCCGTCCCGCATCGCGGCGCGGATCCGAGTGTCGGAGAGGATCATGCCGGAACGGGCGCGCCGAGCCGAGGGCGCTATTTAACGGAGGGCGGGACGGGGGGCGCTTCGAGAGCGAGCGCGGCGTATCCGACGACATCGCGCATCCGCGCCACCTCCCCCGAGTGACCCCAGCGAAGCAGCCGGGGAACCAGCCCGCGGCCCGCGACCGCGGCCAAGAGCGCGGTGGTGGGAGCGATCCCGCACATCGAGATGTCGTTCGCCGCCACCGTGTCGTAGAGCCGACGCGCATCGCCCGCGAGGATCGCATCGATCGCCATCCGGTCGAGCCGCTCCGCGACCTCCGCCGGGACGTAATGGGAGAAGTCGGTCGACGCGAGCAGCAGCACGTCCCGGTCGGCGATGGCGTCCCGGAGCTCGGCTCCCACGCGCGCCAACGCTTCGAACCGGCCGAACGGGACCTGGAGCGCCACGAACCGGGGGTGCGGCAGGACGTAGTCGAGGAACGGGAGCTGCACCTCGATCGAATGTTCGTCCCGCTGCGCGTCCTCGTCGAGACGGATCGGTCCGCGGACCAGGGCTCGCGCGAGGTCCTCCGCCACCGGCACGGGCCCGAGGGGGGTTGCCCAGGGACGCCCGGACACCGAGGGCCAGGAAGCGCCCCCGTGGTGGTCGACCCCGAGGATCACGACCGCGTCGGGCGGGCGCTGCGCGGCGATCTCGGCGTAGAGGTGGGCGGCGATCGCACCGGAGTAGACGAGCCCCGCGTGCGGGACGACGGCGGCTTGGAGCGAGCGGTCCGTCGATCGCCGACGAGGAGGAAGCTCCCCCGGACCGCGGGCGTCCGTGAAGCACGCCTCGACCAACCGGGTCAATTCGGCGGCGTCCGACGGATAGAACTGCCCCGCGACCGCCGGACGTCGGGGCAGCGCCGGCATCGACCCTCAGGGACGGGCGAGCTCGACGAGCAGCTTCCGGGCATCGCCGGCTTCGAGCGGGGCCCGGGTCGTGGCCCGGAACGGGTTCGCTTCGCCGTACCGCGGGATCACGTGAAAGTGCACGTGAAAGACGATCTGCCCGGCCGCCGCTCCGGCGTTCAGCGCGACGTTGTAGTCGGGGGCGAGGCGCTCGACGCGGCCGCACAACTCGGCCACGCTGCGGATCAGCGCCCGCTGGGCCTCGGGAGTGAGGTCGGTCAGTCGGGCTCCGTGCTCGCGGGGGATCACCAGCAGGTGGCCGCGCGTGAACGGAAAGATGTCGAGGAAGGCGACGGTCGCGCCGTCCTCGTGGACGATCCATGCGGGGGACCGCTTCGCCGCGATCTCGCAGAAGACGCACGGCCCGTCGGGTGGGGGAGCGGGGGCCGGCATCCCCGCGGCGAGCGCGGGCCAAACTAAAGTGTTGGCCCCGGCCGGGGAACGGTGGTGCCCATTAGTACCCCTGCCGCGTCCGTACAGGGAATGCGCCGGTGGCCGTCCGGAGTCTCAGCCGGCCTCGTGACGGTGCTGGTCGTCGCGAGCGCCCTCGTCGTGCCGGTGCTCCAGGGGGCCGCACCGGGGGCCCATCCGGCCGCGGGCTCCCCGTCGCTGCTCCGCACCGACGCGGTGGCGGCACCCGAAGGCGCCGTGCTCCGCCCCCTCGCCGCGACCGACCCCATTGCGCTGACCCTCTCGCTCGGGTGGTCGGACCCGTCGGGTCTGGCCGCCTACTTGGCCGCCGTCGAGTCCCCCGCATCCCCGAACTACCGCCACTTCCTCACCTACGACCAATTCGTGAGCCAATTCGGCCCGTCGACCCGTGCGGTCCAAGGCGTGACCGAGGAGCTCTCCGCTCTCGGCGCGACGGACGTTCGAACCCAGGACGGCGGGGTGCTCGTCAACTGCGTGGCGACTCCCCCGGTCGTCGCCCGGATCGCGGGGGTGCCGCTCGAGAGCTACGGTCGTCAGGACGGGCGACTGCTCTACACTGCCGTGGGATCTCCGTCCCTGGCCACCGGCCTCGCCGGCGTGGTCGTCGGGATCGGGGGCCTCACGAACGCGGTCGATCCGGGATTCTCCCACGAGCTCGCGCCGGAAGCGCTCGGCCCCGTGGCGGCGGGCGGCTCGCCCGCGCTCTACGTGCACGACAACGCGAGCGGCGCCGACTGGTTCATCGGGTCCGACTACGCGCAGGCGTACGAGGCGACCGCGCTCTGGCCGGGGTCCACCGAGGTCACCGACCCGACGTACCCGACCGGGATCGCGATCGCGACACTGCTGGCCAGCTCGTTCAACAACACGACGGGGACGAACCTGCCCCCGTGGGACCCGTCGGTGGTGGACGCCTACTTCAACGACACCCTCGGGCCGGGCTGGCCGATGCCCACCCTCGGGGGCGTGCCGGTGACGGTCGCCGGCACGACCCCGCCGTCCCCCGGCTCGTTGGGGAACGCGACCGATTCCTCGGGGGACGAGATCGAGAACTCCCTGGACGTCGAGATGGCCGGCAGCCTCGCCCCGGGCGCCACGATCGAGAATTTCTACTTCTCGGGCAGCCTGCTCGAAGGATCGTTCCCCTGGGGGAACATCGCGGACTTCTTCGCCCAGGATCTCGCGTCGGCGCTGTCGTACAACTACGGCGCCTCCCACCTGGCCGTGGTGAGCGGCTCGTTCGGCCTCCCGAACCTCAACGACTCCGCCTGGAACACCGTCCTGACGATCGCGGCGGCGACGGGCGTGACGGTCGTCACCGCCAGCGGCGATCAGGGCGACGCGCCCGGTTCGTTGACCGGTCGCGGCGCCGACGGCCAGTGGCCCGTCTGGCCGGCGACGGCCGCGTTCAACACGACCGGCAGCCTCTCGGTCGGAGGGGTGACCGTCGACCTGGCCGGCGCCCCGACCGCCATCGTCAACGGCACGGCGATCAACGTCTCGTACGATCCGACGGTCGGGAACGCCACGCCGCCGCGGTTCAACTCGATGATCGCGTGGTACGACCAGCAGGCGGGGTTCGCCGCCGGGTCGGAGGGCGGGATCGCGACCGCCGATTACCCCGAGCCTTGGTGGCAGTTCCACTCCGCGGCCCAGCCGGCGATCGTCAACGCGACCTTGAAGCAGGGGGCGTCGGAGCTCGGCCGGGCCGGGCCCGATGTGGCGATGCCGGCCAACAACACGATCGCCTACGTGTTCCGCAACGCGACCGGGGTCCTGTTCTACGGGCTCCTGGCCGGGACCAGCATCGCCGCCCCGGTCCTCTCGGGGATCCTCGCCGACCTGGTCGCCGTCCGTTCGAAGGTCGCCGCTCAGTTCCAGCCGCTCGGGTTCCTGGATCCCGAGCTGTACCGGATGGCGAGCTTCTACGCCGCCCACCCGAGCGACGTCGGCGACGACCCGTTGTTCGACGTGACCGAGGGGTCGAACTACGTCTTCACCGCGGGTCCGGGGTGGGACGCGACGACCGGCTGGGGCGGCTTCCTCGCCCCGCTCTTCCTCGCCGCCGACCGGAACAGCACCATCGCGAACTACGTCTACAACGGGTCGACCCCGACCCTCCCGACCCCGGCCCCGACCAGCGGGACCGTCTTCCCGTGGACCACGGTCTACGCGATCCTCGGCGTCGGCGTGATCGCCGCGATCGTGCTCGTGGTCGTCGCGGCCCGGCCGCGTCGCACGCGCCTCGGAAGCGGATCGGTCCCGTTCGGGTCGAACCCTCCGGGTTCGACCGGCGCCTCGACGCTCGGCGGAGCGACGTTCCTGTGTCCCTACTGCGGCGGGTTGCGTCCGGCGGAACCGGTGCGCTGTCCGCACTGCGGTCGCCTGTAAGGACGCGGTCGGCCTAGGCGGCCGGGGGCGCCGGGGCGTCCGGCGGGCGGACCTCGGGCGACGCGGGCTCGTCGGGGGCGACCGGAGCCGCCGCCGGATCGACCGCCCCGGGCGGCGGAGGCACGCCGAGCTTCTGCTCGAGGAATCGGCGGATCTCCTCGGGACGGCTCGACGCGATCCCGAAGTACTCGGCGAACCGGCGCGTCGTGGTCAGCTCGAGGGTCGAACCTTTCGGTTCCGTGCGGACCAGACCGAGGCCGCGGAGGTGCTGGACCTCCTCGTACGCCAGGTCGCCGATCATCCGGACGAGGACGCTCTGGAGGATCGGCTGGTGATAGGCGATCAGTGTCAGGGCCTTCACGGTGCGCGGCGCCATCTCGACGGGCGTCACGGAGTGGACGGTCGCGACGTACGGTTCCCGGAGCTGGAGGGCGTATCGGTCGCCGACCCGCCGGACCTCGAGGGACGACTGGCGGTTCTCGTACGTCTGTTCGAGAGTGCGCACGGCCCGCTGGACGGGGCGGGGGTCGTCCCGCTCGAGCGCGGCCGCGATCTCGGAGGCGCTGAGCGGCTTCCCCGCCGCGAAGAGGATCGCCTCTACCTCGAGCACCAGGTCGTCGAGCTTCGACGGCATCGTCTACGGCTCCTCCGCCACCGGGTGGCGGCCGTCGGCCGTCCGGACCACGATCACGGGCGAGACGGCGACCTGGTCCTGGCGAAGTTCGACCGACTTCTCGCGCGCGAGGAACAGCACGGCGAGCAGGAGCGCGACCAGGTGGTCGCGGCCGGTCTTCGGGTCCCAGAGGTCGACGAACGGAAACGGCTCCCCGACCGGGTGCCGCAGGATCTCCTCCCACGCGTCGGAGAGCTCGTGCTCGGGAATGTCCCCGTGGACGAGGACCTCGGGGGGGGCGCGCTGCTCTTCCCGCAGCCGCTCGCGCAGTTCCTCGACCCGGAGGGCGGTCCGGGCGTCCTCCTCGGCCGCCCCGAACGCCCGCACCAGCTCCAGCAGCGACACCGGCCGGACCTCGGGGTGGCGGACCATCTCGAGGAGCGGCGGGGTGTCCCCCGTCGCGAGGACGGTGCTGGTGACGTCGACCGCCTCGGGGGTCTCCATCAGCGGCAGATAGCCGTCGTCCGTCGGCAGTTCGCCCGACGCCGGGAGTTCGCCCGGGTCGGGGGTTCCGCGGGTCCGCAGGACCTCCTCCGACTGCAGGTAGAGGATGCTCCACGCCATGTACAGCAGACGGCCGGCGATCGCGAAGTTCACCGCGCCGTCGGCACGGACCCGCTCGAGGTACGCCTGCGTGAACTTCGCCAGGTCGATCTCCCACGGGTCGAACGCCTCGTCCATCACGAGCTCGAAGAGGAGCGCCGTCGCCTTCTGCACGGGGTCGGGGATCACGAGGTGGACCCCGTCCTTCAGGTTCTCGACCAGGGCCAGGTACCGCTCGAGCAGGGCGGACGTGTCCTCCCCCTCCCCGAGCAGCGACCGGTGGAAGATCAGGTACCGGAACATCTGTTCCGCGGCGTCCCGCGGAACCGACGGCGTCGCCTCGACGACGACGGCCTCCGGCACGACGGCGCCGCTCATCGCGCCTCCAGCGGTGCCGATGCGTCGGGCGCGCGGGCGTTCTCGCGGCTCTCGACGTCGTGGATCTCGTCGAGGTGGATGCCGACGACGTGGGAGCAGCCGTCGCCCCGCATCGTCACGCCGTAGAGGTGGTGCGCGAACTTGAGGGTCACCTTGCGGAGCGAGATCACCACGAACTGCGCCCGCTCGGAATTTCGCCGCAGCATGCGACCGACGTACTCGGCGTTGAGCCCGTCCAGCGACATGTCGACCTCGTCGAAGACGTAGAGGGGGCTCGGGTCGTACCGCTGCATCGCGAAGATGAACGCGAGGCTCGCGAGCGACTTCTCCCCGCCGGAGAGCTGCTCCAGGCGGGTGACGGTCTTGCCCACGGGACGCGCCTTGATGAGGAGACCGCCCGCGAGCGGGTCGGCGGGGGACTCCAGCGCGATCTCCCCGTCGCCGCCGGCGGAGAGCTCGCCGTAGATCGCACGGAAGTTCTCGTTGACCTGGCCGACGACCTGGGTGATCTTCTCGCGCTTCTTCGTCTCGATCTCCCCGACCAGCGCGAGCAGTTCGGTCTTCTCGGTACCGAGCCGATCGACCTCCCGGGCGAAGTCGTCCATCCGCGACTTCTCGGCGTCGTACTCCTCCAAGGCCCGCTGGTTGACGTCCCCGAGCGCGGCGATCTGCTGATCGAGCGTGGCGATGCGGCGCTTCAGCTCGTCGACGGAGAGGGGCGCCTCGTCCGGTGCCGGGTCGGGGAACTGCCGGAGCGCCTCCTGCAGCTCGTGGAGGTGGTCGGTCGCCTGGGCGAGGCGCGTCTCCTCCTGCGTCAGGAGGGAACGGCGCGTCTCCAGGTTCGTCTCGACCTTCGCGAGGGATTCGGTGACCTTGAGTCGATCCAAGTCGAGCTTCCGCTTCTGCTCGGACTGCGCTTTCGCCGCCTCGCCCTGCTTCGCCTCGACCGACTTGAGCGCTTGCAGCGCGGCCTCGGCTTCGTGGACGAGCTTCTCGGTCGCCGCGATCTCCTTCGCGCGGGCGGTGGCGTCCGCGCGGGCCGCAGCGAGCTCCTTCGCGTGATCGGCGAGGTTCTGCCCGAGGGCGGCGAGCGAGGCCCGCACCGCCTCGAGCTCTCCGTTCACCCGGACGCGCTCCTCCTGGGTCTTCTGGATCGTCTCCTGCAACGAGCGAAGCCGTCCGGAGATCGCCTCGGGCAGTTGGGAGAGGTATGCTTCCTGCGCCGACCGGATCTCGGCCGTCGCGGACTCGATCTCGCCGGCGAGGCGCTGCTCGGTCGTGGTCGCCTCGGCGAGCGCGGCGGACGCCTTTTGCTCCTCCGCGACGACCGATTTGAGCCGGTCCTTCGCGGCGGCCAGGCGCTCGCGGGCTGCGGCGAGGTCCTTCGCGAACGCTTCCCGGGTCGACCGGTGGGCCTGGTCCTGGATCGATCGGGTGGAGAGTTCCTCGGCGAGGGCCTTGATCCGCTCGGCGACCTTGGCGAGCTCCTGCCGGGCGGCCGCCTCGGCACCGCCCTTCTCACGGAGTTCCTCGCCGAGCCGCTTCAGTTCGACGGCGCTGTCGGCGCCGCGACCCTGGCTGGTCGGATCGAGATACCCGCCGGAGATCGCGCCCGTTGCCTCGATGAGATCCCCCTGGACGGTGACGAGCCGGACCCCGCCCATCTGCGCCCGTGCCTTCGCGAGGTCGTCCATCACGACCGTCTCGCCGAAGACGTACCAGAACGCCGGTCGGAGCGACTCGTCGAACTTGACCAGGTCGATCGCGAATCCTTGGGCGCCGGACCCCTTCGCCACGACCAGCGACTTTCCGTGGGGGCGACCGGCGAGCATCCGATTGAGCGGCAGGAACGTCGCCCGTCCCCGCTTCTCGGACCGGAGGAGTTGGATGCACTGCTCGGCGACCTGGTCCGTCTCGACGACCAGCGCCTGGAACCGGTTCCCGCCCGCGACCTGGAGCGCCGTCTTGTGCCTCGGGTCGAACTCGGCGAGCTCCTCGACCGTGCCGTGGATCCCCGGGATCTTCCCGAGATTCCGCTGCGAGAGCAGGTAGTCGACGGCCGCGAGCTGGTTCGGTCGAGCGCCCGACTCGGTGCGCGCCTTGAGCCGGGCGTCGAGCGCGAGGTACCGGCGGTTCAGCTCTCCGACCTCCTGACCGAGCCGCTCGACCTCGGCGGTCAGCGCCGTCTCTTTCGATTTGAGTTGGAACAGTTCCTTCTGGAGGTCCCCCGTCGCCGCGGCCTTCCCTCCGGCGCCCGCGGGCTGGGACTCCTTCACACGCAGTTCGAGGTCCCGCACCTCGACCTCCCGCTCCCGGAGGTCGTCCTCGGCCTGCGCCTGGGATCGCTCCGAGGCGAGGACGGTCGCGTTGGCCGTCTCTCGTGTCCGGACCGCCGTCTCCCACTTCGCCCGCCGGGCCTCCTGGGACCGTTCGAGCTCGAGTTGGTGCTTGCGGGCCGTCGCGAGGCGCCCCTGGGCCTGACCCGGCGCACCGGTGGCCTCCTGGATCTGCTTCTGATCGGCTCCGGCCTTCTTCTCCAGGTCGGCGAGGGCGTCGGCGAGCTTCGACTCCTGGGAGGTCAGCGACGCCCCCTGGGCCCGGTCCGATTTGACGACCTTGTCGAGCTCTTCGACCTTCTGCGCGATCGCCTCGGCCGCTTCCCGGAGATGGTCGAGCGACTGCTCCTGGCGGGCGAACGCGATCCGCTTCTCGTCGAGCTCTTGGCGGAATTTCACCGCGGCCGCGCCGCCCGCTTCGGCGATCTCCCGCTCGAGGCGGTCGATCTCCGCGGCGAGGGTGGTCTGTCGCGCGGCGAGCTGCGATCGCTCGGCGTCCAGTTTCTCGATCTCGGCCCGGACGGTCCCGACCTGCGCCTGGCAGCTCGCGACTTCCTGTTCGGCGAGGCGGTGCCCCGCGCGGGCGAGCTGCGCCTCGGACCGTTTCCGGTCGTCCTGCAGCTGTTTGAACTGGATCGCCTGGAGCCGCTGGCCCTCGAGGGACGACAGTCGCCCCTTGATGTCGCCGAGGAGGGTCTGGATGCGGCTCAAGTTCCCGTCGAGGTCGGTCCGCTTCGTCGCGGCCCGCTCGAGCTCCTCGTCGTACTGGCTGATGCCGGCCAGCCGCTCGAGGAGGCCACGTCGGGGCACGGGGCCCATCGTGACGACCTTGTTGACGTCGCCCTGTTGCACGAGATTGTACCCGTCGCCCGAGAGCCGGGCGTGGGAGAGGACCGAGTCGATCTCCGTCTGGGTCGTCCGCTTGCCGTTGACGTAGAAGTACGAGTAGTACCCGTCCGGATCGCTCGGGGCGAGCTTGACGTACCGGGTGACTTCGACCTCGGCGGCGTCGACCGGCAGGAGTCGGTCCCCGTTGTCGAACACGAGGGAGACCTCGCATTCCGTCGCCGGCTTCTTCGACGACCCCCCGTTGAAGAACAGGTGGGTCAGCCGCTCCGCCCGGAGCGCCTTCGAGCTCGTCGGACCGAGGACGAACAGGATCGCGTCCGAGATGTTCGACTTGCCCATTCCGTTCGGGCCCGCGACCCCCGTGAACCCGGTCGCGAACGGGATCTCGGTCGCCCCGGCGAACGACTTGAAATTGCGGAGTTTGATCCGTTTGAGGTACATCGGTCGCTCCGTCCGGTTCCGCCCGATCGGTCTCCCGTCGCCGAAACGCACCCGTTTGTCGGACGGTTGTCGGCGCGGCTCCCCGAGCCCTGTCCGCCATATATAACCCTGCGGTCGGACGGGCTCCGAGCCCTGCCCGGCGCACCGTTCGCCGCGCGAGGGTGGCCCCGGTCCCGCGGCGCTCCGACGTGCCGTGTTATACTGCCGCACCCTCGGGGCCGTCGCGCCGCGCGGTGGGGCACGATGACGAAAATGGATCTGCAGCGAGCGGAGACGGGGTCGAACGGGTGGGGATCGCCGGTCGTGTGGGCGGTCGGCGTCGGGGCCCTCGTCGGTCTTCTGGCGGTCCTGGGGTCGCTGTCCGGTGCTGCGGGTTCGCTCGCGGGAGACTCCGGTCTCCAGACGGCCACGGGGCCGCAGATCGCCCTCTCGGCCAGTTCGGGGACGACCGGCTACGCGATCATCGTCACCGGAACGCACTTCCATCACTCGGTCGACGTGAATCTCACATTCACCTCTCCCGACCTCACCGGGTTCAACCTGAACAACCAGCCGTATCCCTACAACCACGCGATCACGGTGACGACGAACAGCACGGGCGGATTCGTGCGGAACGTCAACGTACCGTCGGTGAACCGCGGCTCCTACCTGGTCATCGCCCGCGAGGGACCGACGACGATCACGAGCTCGTTCCGCGTCTCTTCGAGCTCGATCCACTTCTCGTTGTCGACGACGACCGTCATGGCGGACGGCTGCCTGAGGCTGACCGGCCACGGGTTCTACCCGATGGAC
The DNA here is from genome assembly GCA_030043855.1 of Thermoplasmata archaeon. Classification (GTDB taxonomy): domain Archaea; phylum Thermoplasmatota; class Thermoplasmata; order Lutacidiplasmatales; family UBA184; genus Lutacidiplasma. The sequence goes on along the minus strand of JASHWW010000005.1, from coordinate 60,153 downwards.
GGCGAGAACTTCTACCTCGGACCGTGGTCGAACGCCGCCCACGTTCGGATACTCCACGGGTTCTCCGCCAACGTGACCGGTGCGTTCCATCGCGGGTGGACCGTGCTGCCCAGTCTCGCTCCGGGGACGTACGTGCTCGTGGTCGTCGGAAGCACGTACGGGACCGGCGTCGGGGCCTTCACGGTGGTCGCCGGGACCGGGACCCCGTGCTGATCGCGGGTCGGACTCGCCGTCGACTCACTCGAGGCTGACGTCCGAACGCAGGTACGCCCGGACCGCCAGGACCAGGACGACGGCCGACTCGACGGCGAGGATCCCCATCTCGAGCGCGTTCGTCCCGCCGAGGGTCCCCGCGTAGCCGGCGCGCGCGGTGTCGGCGATGTACGTCAGCGGGTTGAGTACGAAGAGCGCGCGGAGTACGAGCGGGAGGCTCGGGCTGGCCGGATAGAAGACGGTCGATGCGAAATTCACGAAGAAGATCAGCAGGATCTGGATCGAGTTGTACGCGTTGTTCGACTTGACGAGGGCCGCCAGGAGCAGCATCGCCGAGCCGAAGAAGATCGATCCCAACGCGATCGCGCCGAAGGCGACCAGGCCGCCCCCGAGGGTCACGGTCGTGGTGCCGAGGAGCACGACCGCGATGACCAGCATCAGGGCCGCTCCGCCGAGGCCGAGCAGGAGCGACGTCAGCATGATGCCGAACAGGTACTCGGTCCGCGTGAACGGCCCGACGAGGAGCTGGGCGAGCATCCCCCAGCGGCGGTCGGCCCAGAGGATGCTGCCCCCGACCGTCCCCGCCATGACGGCCTGGAACGACATGATCCCCGGCGCGAGGAACGCGAGGTAGTTCCCGCCGCCCGAGGAGAGCGACTGGAACCCGAACCCGAAGAAGATCAGGTACATCGCCGGGAGTCCCATCAGGATCACGAGGCTCGCCGGGTCGGTGTTGACCCGGATGTTCCGGACGATGAGCCGGACGAGGTTAGGCGCTGCCAGACGGATCCCCCCGGTGCGCGATCGACTTCAAGAACACGTCTTCGAGCGTGTTCTGTCGGACCGTGAGCCACTCCAGCTGCACCCCCAGCCGCTGGGCGAGCTCCACGATGGTGCCCAGCGCCGACTTCGGGTCGTCGACGAGCACCACGGCCGATCCGGCCGTGGCGGTGACGGAGGCCGCAGGGCCGAGCGCGGACGATAGGGCGTCGAAGAACCGACCGGCGTCGGCCTCCGCGACCGTCAGGTCGACCGTCCGCTTCCCGCTGTAGAGCCGCTTCAGGTTAGCCACCGTGTCGAGCGCCAGGATGCGGCCCTCGTCGATGACCGCGATGCGGTCGCACAGGTAGTCGGCCTCCTCGAGGTTGTGCGTCGTGAAGACCACCGTGAGGCCCTTGCGGACCTCGGCGCGGACGGAGTCGAGCAGGACGCGACGCATCAGCACGTCCAATCCGATCGTCGGTTCGTCGAGGAAGAGGACGTCCATGTCGTGCATGAATTCGCGGGCGACCTGGACCCGCCGCTTCTGTCCGCCCGACAGGTCCCACGAGCGCCGGGTGCGGAACTCTCCGAGCCCGAACCGTTCGATCAGGAGCTCGCTGCGCCGGCGGCGCTCGGCGGCGGGGACCTTCCACAGGTATCCGTAGAGGTCGAGGTTCCCTTCGACGGTCGTGAAATCCATCGACTCCCCCTGTTGGACCACGCCGATCCGCTCTCGGATCCGGCGGCCGTCGCGCCGCGGGTCGAGGCCCAGGACCCGGAGCTGCCCGGAGGTCGGCTGGATTAGCGTGGTCATCGCCTTGATCAGGGTCGACTTGCCGGCGCCGTTCCGACCGAGGAGGCCGAACACTTCGCCGCGACCGACCGAGAAGCTCACCCCGTCGAGCGCGTACCGTCCCTTGCCGTACGTATGCCGGACCGCGTCCGCCGTGATGACCGGCGCCTCGCCCGCGAGCGCGGTCACCGGGCCCTCCGGTCGCTCGGGCCCCGTCGGGGAGGGGCCGGAGCCTTCGACACCGAGGTCGAGCGAACGGGCGATCGCGGACCGAGGACCATCTCGACCACCGACTCCCCGTCGGTGTGGCCCAGCGGTTCCGTTCGCCCCGTCGCGCGGAATCCCCGCGATTCGTAGAGGCGGTGCGCGGCGACTTGGCGGGGATTGACGTCCAACACGACGCGGCGACGGGGAGCGACGGACCGCGCCCAGGCGATCCCGGCGTCGAGCAACCGGGCGCCGACCCGCCGACCCCGGAGCGCGGGCGCGACCCACATCGCAAAGACGTGCCAGTCTCCGTCGACGTCGACTACCGAGGCGACCCCGACGAATCGTTCGCGCGCATCGATCGCCGCCCACGTGCGCGAGGCGGAACCTCCGGGTCCGTGGGTCAAGCGGTCCCGCCACTGCGTCTCGGCGAGGTCGCGCTCGCGGGCGAGGGTCGACCCGAAGGCGAGGGGGTCCGTGGCGAGCGACCGCAGCCGAACCCGCCGGTACGTGCGCCATTCGCCCGGTCGGAGCGACCGAATGCGGACGGCGGCGGTGCGCGACGCGTGCGGCACGGTCTCGACTCCTGCGAGGTCCGTCAACCGCGTCGGGAGAAAACGGGCGCGGCCCGTCGCGCAGACCGCCAGGGAAAGATATTCATCGGCGGACCGATTCCCCCCTGTGCTCGAGAACGCGAACCTGGTCGCGTTCGCGGCGACGGCCAAGCCCGACGAGTGCCGACACTTCTACCACGATCTGCTCGGCCTGTTGTTCATGGGCGACGATGGCCGGGCGCTCCTGTTCGACTCCAACGGGACCTCCCTCCGCATCCTGAAGGTGGCGGACGTCCCCCGGGGAGCGCGGACCGTGCTGGGCTGGGAGGTCGGGGACCTCGTGCATCTGGCCCGAGAGCTGGCCGCTCGGGGGGTCGCGTTCGAGCGGATGGACGGGTTGGTCCAGGACCGGCACGGGATCTGGACGGGCCGGGACGGGACGATGATGGCGTGGTTCCGGGATCCCGATGGGAACCTGCTCGGGTTGAGCGAGCACGCGCAACCGGCGTGAGCGGGAGCGCTCGCGCACCGGTCAGCTCGGTTCGATCGCGACGCTCGCGCAGACGACCTCGACGCTGGTCGAGAGGGCGACCCCCTGGATCTCGAACTGCAGCGTCGGAGCGGGGACGTAGAACGGCTGACTCTCGACGATCCCGCCCGGAGTTTCGAGGACGCTGGCCGGTAGGGTCACGCCGAAGAACTGGGCCTGTCCGAACGCCGCGGCGCCGATCCAGACGACCGAGTCGTTCCCGCCGACCGCAGGATACCCCGGCACTGGAAGTGCGATCAATCGAAGGGTCGCGACGTACGCGCCGGGCGACAGCGTCGTCCACGGTCCCTGGAGGAACGTCCCCGCCACACCGGGCGCGTTGGCCGCCGAGCCGCCGGACGGCTGATTCGGGAACGTCGCTGGGATCCCGGCCTCCGGATCGATCAACGACGCCCCCGAGGTCGAGAACCCTGCGGCGGGCAGGGCCCCAAATTCCGCCGGCGTCGCCGAGTACCCGGATTCGAAGAGGAGCAGCGTGCCCGCCGCGGAGTCCCAGTCGACCCCGCGCACGCCGAAGATCGACGAGTTGTAGAGTTCGGTCGCGAGCCAACCGGGAACGGCTCCGGTCCGGTTGTCGGCGAGCAGGACGTAGTTGGGCGGGTCCGACGGAGAGAAGGGGAGCGCGAGGAGGTTGTTCTGGGTCCAGAAGAACGAATACGCGTTCGGGTCGTTCGCTACCAGCGGGAACAGGTTGTCGCTGGCGACCACCACCGCTCCCGACGGGACGAGGCCGACCAGCGCCTCCACGTTCGCGAAGCCTCCCCCGCCTCCGTACGAGATCCGGTAGGCCGACCCCAGCCCGCGATCCTGCATCCACGGATTGGCCGGCGTGAGCGCGACGTTCACGACGACGAGGACCGTGAGGGCTCCGATCGCCCACGCGCGGGGGCGGCGTCGGGGGCGGGCCGGCGGGGCGGCGTCGATCGGTCGTTCGAGCCAGCGACGGGCGAACGACGTCGCGGGCCCGAGGCCGTACGCGAACGCGACGAACAGTCCGGCCTCGGCGATGAACCCGTACTGGAATCCGAGCTCCACGTAGTTCGTGTTCGCGCTGAACAGGGTGAACGCGAACCAGGGGATCGAGAGGACGAGGGCCCGGGGTGCGAACAGCGGCACGAATCCGAGGAGCGCGAGCAGCAGGATCCAGTAGGTCGCCTTCGCGAAGAATCCGATCGCGACGTTCCCGGACGCGAGTCCGAGCGCGGCCGGCGTTCCCCCGATCACGTAGCCGTTCGGGGGGGTCGGCAGCGGCGTGGTGCCGAGCGTCGTGAGCAGGTACCCCGTGCGTAGGTCGAGCAGCACGACGTACGCGAGGACCGAGCCGACGAGCAGGGCGAGGGACGCCTGGACGCGGGGGGCCCGGATCGCCGTGCGGAGGTCGACGACGACGGCCGACCATCCGCGAGGTCCGCGCGACGCGGCGACCCAGCGGCGCACCGTGGCGCCCGACGGGAGCAGGAAGAACAGGCCCACGAACGCGAGGAGCACCGGCATCAGCTCGAAGGTCGACCAGCCGAGCGCGGCGACGACCAGGCCTGGCCCGTACCGCCCCCGTTCCCAGAGCAGGACGGTCGCGAACAGCTCGAGCGGCAGGAACGCCTCCGGGTGGAAGTCGTAGAGGTTCGAGGAGAGGGTCGGGGTCGCGGCGAGGAAGACGATCGCGGCCACAAGCCCCAACCAAGGGGACCCCGTCCGCTGCCGCGCGAGCAGGTAGAGCGGGACTGCCGCCAACGCGACCACGGCGGACTGGATCGCGAACAGGGTCGCCTCGCTCGGGAGCGCGGCGTAGATCGGAACGATGGCGTAGAGCAGGAAGACCGTGTGCACCTGCAGGAGCGAGCGGTACCCGCCCGTCTCGACGTCCGCGGTCTCGTAGAACGGGTGGCCGTGGGCCGTCGTCCACAACGCTTGCTGGTAGAGTCCGAGGTCCCACGTCGTCGTCTGGAGTTCGATGGCCCGAAGCCAAGAGAGGCCGAAGGAAACGCCGAAGTAGACCCCGATGGCGACTCCCAGCCACGCCGCCGGAGGGATCGCCCGAAGGCGCCCACTCAGCCGGCGCGGCACCGCAGCGGTCGTCATCCGGCTCCCGACGGCCCCGCACGTCGGGCGAACGTCGCGAGGAAGTGGTCGCCGAACCCAAAGAACGGCCACCGCTGCCCGACCGCCGCGTCGAGCCGCCGCAGCGCGGCCCACCCCCGATCGAACCGATCGGCGTATCCGGCGAGGTCCGACGGCGGCAGCAGGACGGGGACCGCCTCGACCCGCCGGACCTCGAACCAGGGGGCGAACCGGCGACGGAACTCGGGCCAGGAGTACGCGAAGACGTCGACGCAGAACCGGGAAGCGCCGACCGGAACGGGCGAGCCGGTGCGCCCGAACGCGCGACGCAGACGACCGGTCAGCCCGTAGCCCGCGAGCTCGAAGAGGCACCAGCGGTTGTAGACCCCCGCCACGAACGGGGCTCCGGCGGGCAGCAGGCCGCCGAGGGCGAGCGCCACCCGGTCGAGGTGCGCCTCGCAGTTCAACGCGCCGTACGTCGAGTAGGCCCCATCGACCGCGCCCTCGCCGAGGTCCGGCGTGAGTCGCGAGAGGTCGCCCGCGGTCGACCGAAACGTGGTCAGAGCCTCGGAGCGGCCGGCCGCCCGCGCCTTCGCCCGGACCACGTCCAGCATCCGGGCCGAGAGGTCGACGCAGACGAGCTCGTGCCCGTCCTCCAGCAACGGCAGCGTCTCCATCCCCGAGCCGCACCCGATCTCGAGCAGCCGGTGGCGGCCGCGGAATGCCCGGCGCAGCTCCGCCAGCGACCGGTCCCGGAGCAATCGGTTGACGCGGTTGCCGGTGATGTGTCGATCGTAGTCGTCGGCGACGTTGTCGAATTCCGCCTCCAGCCATCGGCGGTACTGACCCGGCGGGTCGACCGACGGCGGTCCGTCCCCCACGACCACCCGGACGATCCGGGCCGGATGCGAGTACCACTTCTCGAATCCGACCGCTCCGTACTTCGCCCGGAACAGGCTCGTCGCCCGCTGCTTTTCGTCCGGGTCCGTGACGAGCTCCGGAGCGCCGCGGACCTGCCGCTCTCCGACCGCCAGCTCCACCGCTCCGTCCCGGAGGATCTCGGTCGGCCACCGCGCCGATCGATCCCGGGCGATCAGGAGGACATCGGCGCCGTCGGACACGAACCCGAGCGGGAGGCGCCCGCTCTCCCGAACGAGCTCCAGGTGCGGAAGCTCGGCGTCCGAGCCGGGCGGACGCGCGTCAGCGAGCATGTCCGGCTCCCCGCCACCGGGTCGCTCCGTCCGGGACGTACCGCAGGTCGAGGACCCCGTCGCGTGCCTCGCCGAAGAACCCGCACGACGAGCACGCCGCCCCCGCCTCGGTCCCCGCGACGGGAGCGCGGCAGCGGGGGCAAGCGAGTAGCTCGGACGCCGGGACCAGACGTCCGGGGGGAGCGCCGGGGGCCCGCAGCAAGGCGAATCGCATCGGGAACCCCGGAGCGCGGCCGAGGGCGGTACCGACCCGGACGAAGACCTCCGCCGGAACGAAGCGCATCAGGTAGTACTCCTCGAGGCCGGAAACGCGCTCCGACGCGATCGCGAACCCGGCGGACCGGACGACGTCGGCGAACTCGGCGCGCGGGCCCACGTGGACGGGAAACGGATCGGGCGGCAGCTCGAGATGGCGCTCCCGGGAGAACGTGATCGACCGGAACTCGGCGGTCGGACGGAGGGCGCGCTGGATATCGTTGACCAGCGTGCCCACGGACGGCTTCGGGTTGTACGAGACGAGCACCTGCCCGCCCGGGGCGAGGACGCGACGCAACTCGGAGAGCGCGGCGACCGGGTCGTCGAGATGATGGTAGACCCGAACCATCGTGGCGGCCGGAAACGCGCCGTCGACGAACGGGAGGTGGTACAGGTTCGCTGCGATGCGGACGAACCGGGGCGCGCTGCCCTCGGCGGTCCGCATCCGCTCGAGGCTGCCCCGGTCGAAGTCCGTCGCGACCACCTCTCCCCCGATCCGGGCGAGGGTCGGAGTCAAGCGGCCGAACCCGGCCCCGAGCTCGAGAACCCGACGACGATCGGCGCCGGCGAGGGCCGCCACGAGGAACCGCTGCTCGACCTCGGTCACCCGTTCGCGACGATGCCAGAGCGATGCGAAATCGAACCCTTCGTAATCGCTGATCGAGGCGGTCGCCATCGTTCGACTCACCGGGCCGCCGGAGCCCCCGACGGGGCCGGCGTCGCATCGGCCGGCGAGTCCACGGATCGGCGCTCGCCGTAGTCCGACCGGAGCCGCTCGAACCGTCGCGAAGCGAACGCGACCCGGTGGAGCGCGGTTTCGGTCCGGAACTCGCCATCGGCTCCACGGGCGCGGCGTCCGTGCGAGCTCCGGACCAGACCGACCAGCTGCAGGTACGTGGCGAGGAACGGGAAGACGAGCGCGTTGAGCAGCCGGATCCCCCGCGGGGCGGGTTGGGGGTCGATCCCCCCGGGGTCCGCGCTCCGCTGGTCCCACAGACGGGGAAGCTCGGAGCGCATCCACGGGGCCGATGCGAGGAGCCCGCGGTAGTACGGATCGCCCGCGATCGCGCGGACGGAGAGCGCCTCGCGCGCGTAGAGCAGTCCGTCGCGGGCCGCGAACTCCCGAGCCGCGGACGCGTCCTCCACCACGTAGTTCAGGCAGACCTCGGGCCGTTCGCCGTCCACCGCGACGGGCGGCGCGAGACGCAGGTGGACGTACGCGCGGAGCAGGAACCACCAGAGGGCACCGGTCCGCGGCACCACGAACAGGTCGAGGTCATCGCCGGGGCGCGCTTCGCCGTACGCGACCGACCCGCTCACGCCGACGCATCGGACCAGGGGGGCGGCGAAGCCGAGCGGGCCTTCCACGACCGCGGTCGCGTACCGACGGTACGCCGCCGCGCGCCGCTCCCGGTCCGCCGTCCCTCGGCCCTCGGCCTCGGGGGCAAAGATGCGCCCCGCGTCCAGTCGCCCGATCGTGGGCCGCTCGAGGATCCAGCGCTCGACGGCCGCCGGGGTCGCGGGCCCGTCGGCGGGAAGGAGGTCCCGAAGTCGTGCGAGGTCGAGTCCCGTGTCGAACTGTCGCGCCACGCGGAGCATCGCCGCGACCCGTCGTTCCGTCCCGTCGGAGTCCCGGGTCTCCGACTCGGCCGGAGCGGAGGGCGCCGATCCGGACGACGGCAGCTCAATCCGTTGCCAGCGGACGTGATCGCGTCGTGGGGGCAAGAGGTCCCACGCGGCGAGGCCGTACGAGGCGAGTTCCGCTGCGGCGAGTCGACCGAAGTCCCGGACTCCGTTCGGTCGCGCCAGCAGACGGCGCAGCAGGCGCAGCGTCGCCGCGGGCCGTCGGAAGAATTGCTCGGGGATCGTGGCCGGCGGTGTGCGGAGCAGCGAAGCGACCTGTCCGTTGCCGACGTGGATCCGCCGGCGCTGGTGCAGATGGTCCCTCAGCCGGGACGGGATCTGGATCGCAACGCGAGCGTCCGGGGCGTACCACCGACCCCCGGCGTGCTGCGCCAACCAGACGGCGAGGTACGACCCGTCGTTGATGGTTCCTGCCGGCGGTGGAACGACCGTCGGGAGGCTCAGCAGCAACAGCTCGTCGGAGAGGTGGCCGCCCCGTCCGTCGGCCAGCAGTTCGAGGTGGAACTCGTGGTGCAGCTCCCACATCCACCGCAGCATCGGGGACCACGGGCCGCCGACCGTCGCGGGGACCACCGGCCGCCCCATCACCGCGTAGGGGGCGGACTTCCCGGACGCGACCGAGACCAGGTGGGCGACGGCCCCCGGCTCGGCCCGGGCGTCGGAGTTCAGCAGGACGAGCGCATCTCCCTCGGCGCGGGCGAACACGGCGCCGAGGGCCCGCGCCTTCCCGCCCCGGTCGGACTCGACCAGGACGCGGATGCGCGGATCTTCCGACGCGAGGGTCTCGGCCACGCCGACGGTCCCGTCCGTGCATCCGCTCGCGACGACCCAGACGTTCCTCCAGCGAACCCCGTCGGGGAGGTGCTGGTCCAGGAGCGACCGGACCGCGCCGCGCAGGTTCGCCTCCTCGTTGTAGGCGACCACGCCGCCCGAGAGTTCCCGGATCGGCTCCGGGGAGACGCTCCAGGGGACTGCCACGGCCGCCTCCCCATGCGACGCGGGACTAGGCCGGGGGAGTCTTGCCACCCGCGCGGCGCTTGCGAGATCGAACCACGAGCACGATCACGACGACGACCACGAGGAGTCCCACCCCGATCGCCACGAGCTCGGTGGTCGAGATCGCCGAGGTCGTGCTGGACGGCCCGGGCAAGGTCGCCACGACCTGCATCTCTCCGATCATCGTGGGGAAGTGGATCAGGCAGACGAACTCGTACGCCCCGAGGGTCGACGGCGCGACGAACGTGTCCGAAAACTCGGTGCCGACCGTCGAGCCGAGCGAGAGGTTGACGATCGGGGGATGCGCGTTGAAGAACGCGGCGACGGCGCTCGCGTTGTCGGTGCTCGGGATCGTGACGTTGACGACCGACGAGAGCGTGAACGTGTGGTTGAAATTCGCGAGCTGGGTCACGACGAGGTGGACGGTGGCGCCCGGGAGAACATCGAACGATCCCGGCTGGAACGAAAGGACACTCGTCGCGCTAACGTTGACGAACTCGGCCGCGGGGGAGGCCGCCGGAGAGGCGGCCGCGGCGACGCCTACGCCCCGGGCGGCCAGCAGGGTCAAGAGCAGGAGCGCCGCCCCCGTGAGGACCGCGAGGGTCCGGCCAGGTCCAACCCGGGATCGGTCGCTCATGGGAACGACGCCCCCCGGGGGATCGGGAGGGCGACCCCGAACTCGGCGGGATCGGCAAAGGCGTCCTGGGGACAGACCTCCTGGTGATGGACGAGGCAGGCTGCCATGGCCGGAACCGCCACTCCGTACGGGACGGCCACGCGGTGGCCGCACTCCAGGCGCACGGTCCAGTCGGCGAACGTCGACGCTTCGCGCTCCTCGTTCGTCACGGTTCCTCCTCCACGTAGGTCAGGTTGGACGGGCCCCGCCGAATCCGACGGACGCCCGCCGCGAGCACCAGGGAGACCACGGCCGCGGCCGCGCCGACGGCAACCAGGTCGACCGTCGGGATGCCGGCGATCGATGGGGGAAAGACGATCGTGACCTGGGCCGCGTAGGAGAGGGCGGAGTACGCGCCGGCGGAGTCGCCGAACGCGACCGACACAGTCGCGGCGGCGGAACTCCCGGCGACGGTGGCGGTCGCCGGCACTGCGACCGTTCCGCCGCCGGCGGGCGTCGCGTTGGCCGACGCGGCGCCGAACAGCTGTTCGAAGGTCGCCCCCGAACTCGTCGAGGCGCCCGCGACCAGGGGCCCACCGGCCGCACCGAGGATGAGGTGCTCGGCCGTGGGGAACGACGGCTGCGCGGCGAACGTGAGGATCAGATGGTCGGTGGGGGCCTGCCAGGGCCATCCCGAGACGTTGAGCGCGACGACGACGGCGTTCGGCGCGGGGGCTCCCTCCTCCGCGTACGCCGGAAGGACGAACTGGACCTGCATCGCCACGGTGCCGTCGGCGGCGGCGCCCGCCCCGATGACGGAGGCGTTCGCGAAGTACGCCAGGTCGTAGGCGTCGTCGGACGAGAGATTCGCCACGGACCACGTCGCGTTGGCGAGGTCGGCGGAGGCCACGGTCGAACCGCCGCTGGAGACTTCGGCCATCGACTCGACGGACAAGGTCATCCCGGTGTTCGGGCGGGCCAGCGCCGACGCGCCGACGGACGGGGCGGACGGGGCGAACACGCACAGGACCAGGCCGTTGGTCCAGGACGCGGAGGACCCTCCCCAGACCGTGGTGGGAGCGCCGGCGATCGCGCCCGTGGGAACGACGAACAGGACGGCGACTCCGAGGAGGACGGCGATCGGCATCGCAGCGCGCCGGGGGAACCGCGCGCCGAGGCGCCCGGAGCGGCGCATCCCGTTCGTCATCGGGAGGAAGCAGGGCGGAGGACGACCACCCCGTTTTTGGTTCAAGGGCGGAATCCGTTGGTCCAAACCCGCCGGTTCACGGTCGGAACAGCTCCGACCACGCCGCCAGGACCCCTTCGATCGCCGAGTCGCCGAGACCGTCCCGGTAGGTGACGAGGAGGCGACGGACCCGCTCGCGGTCGACGAGCTCGAACGTCCTCCACCGCTCCCGCCGGCCCGTGCGGACCACTCCGGTCTCGATCATACGACGCAGGTGGACCGAGAGGCGGCCCTCGCTCAGGCCGGTGCGGTCGGTCAGTTCGGGAATCGTCGGTTCGTCAGTCTCGAGGAGGGTGACCAACAGTCGCCGGGCCGAAGCGGACCGCGTGAGGCCGAGCAGCCGCCGGTCCCCGAGCGGAACGTCCGCGACGAAGTAGTGGTCCTGGTGGCCACTCCGCTCCCGGTGCACGAGTCCCGCGTCGGTGAGCCGGTCGAGATGGTACGTCGTCTCGCCCCAGCCGGTTCCGGCCGCGCGCTGGGTCTCGCGCGCTCCGGCGCCCGGCGCCCGACGCACCGCCTCGTAGATTCGGCGCCGCGTGGCGAGGGCGAGCGGGTCGTCCTCCATCGCTCAGTCGCGTCGGGGCCACAACGTGGTCGCGAGGAGGAGGAGCGTGGCGAGGAGGACCAGGACGGCGACCGGCAAGTCGACGCCGAGCCCCGCGGGGGGCCCGAGGGGCAGCTGGGCCCACGCCCAGAGGAGCCCGACGACCGCGAAGACGGCGTTCGCGCCGGCGAGCACGAGAAACCGAGGATCGCGCGACCGTCCGAAGGCGGCCGACGGGACGGCCGCGTTGATGCACGAGATCCCGACGATCAGGACGGCCACGAAGAGGTCGGCGAGCCCCACGGTCGCCGAGTAGTCGGTCCGACGGTTTAAGGAATTGGTTCAAAGTCGGAAGTCCCCGAGGGGAGCGGCGTGCGGGCAACGACAGCGGAGGGGCGGTTTTCCGGCGAGAACGGAGGGTTGGCCAAACGTTTTTATTCGGGACGACCCTCGCATCCGTGAATGGCACGCCACCCGGCGGAGGGGTAACCCCCGAACCCCGCGTCTCTGACCTGTTTTCGGTTTGTCTCAATGGACGTTCTCGACGCGATTCGCTCCTACCGGCCGTGCCTATCGTACCATCCCCGGCCCATCCCGCCGGAGAAGCTCAAGGCCGTCCTCGCGGCGGCGCGCCTCGCGCCCAGCCAGCACAACCTCCAGCCGTGGCGGTTCGTGGTGGTCCGCGATGACGAGCAGAAGCGCCTGCTCGCTCAGGCGTCCAATCGGGGCCGCCTGATCGCCGAGGCCCCGGCCGTGATCGTGGCGTTCGCCGTCGAGGAGGACATTCCGGTCACCGTCGGGGGCTACATCTCCGCGTACCCGCTCGACGTCGCGGTGGCGGTCGACCACCTGCAGCTCGCCGCCACCTCGGAAGGGTTGGGCACGAACTGGTTGGTCGAGTTCAACGAACAGAAGGTCCGGTCGGTGCTGCGCGTCCCGGAGGGGATCCACCCGATCGCCGTCATCCCGATCGGCTTCCCGGCGGAGACGAACGGCGCGTCGGGGACGAACAACGGGGACGGCCGCAAGAGCCCGGACGAGATCTTCGCGTACGACGAATACCCGTGGTAGGCGTCGGACCGTGCGCCGGGTGACGTTCGTCAGCACCAATCCGGGAAAGGCGCGCGAGGTCCGCGCCGTACTCCGTCCGTACGGGGTCGAGGTGCGCTGGATTCGCCGCACCCTTCCGGAGCCTCAGGCGGAGACCCTCGAGGAGGTCGTCCGATCGAAGCTTCGGGCGACCCGCGACATCCCGGGACCGGTGCTCGTCGAGGACTCCGGACTGTTCATCCCGTCGCTCGGAGGTTTTCCGGGCGTCTACTCGGCCCATTTCCTGCGCATCTGGAAATTTCGCCCGATCTTCGAGCTGCTGGAGCGCCGGAACCGGCGGGCGTACTTCCGTACCGTGGCGGCGCTTCGGGTCGGCCGACGGACCTACCTCTTCCGAGGCGACGTCCACGGAACGATCGCCCGGCGGGCCGCCGGATCGCACGGGTTCGGCTACGACCCGATCTTCATACCCACCGGCTGGGACCGGACGTTCGGGCAGGTACCGGCGGAGCGGAAGAATGCGATCTCCCACCGGGCCCGAGCGGTCCGGCGGGCGGGCGAATTCCTGGCCCGCCGTCACGCCCGATCGCGCACCGCGTGAGTCGACCCGCGGCCCCTTAACCCGGCGGACGATGGGTCGTCCGATGCTGGTGGATTCGGTCCCGGACTCCCCGATCCTCTCCCTCATCGAGCAGGTGTTCCGCCTCCGCGCGGCGGGGCATCCGGTCCTCTCCCTGCACATCGGGGAGCCCGACTTCGAGACCCCGGTCGGGATCCGAGAGGCGGCGTCCCGTGCCATGCGCGAGGGCCTGACCCACTATGTCGCCGCGCAGGGGATGCCCGATCTGCGGGCGGCGATCGCCGATCGGGAGTCGGCGCGGCACCACGTCCCCGCCGGCCCGGACGACGTCGTCGTCCTCCCGGCCAAGTTCGGCATCTACGCGTCGGTCCTCGCGACCGCCGCCCCCGGGGACGACGTGCTGTTGCCCGACCCGACGTACCTGTTCGACGCGCCGATCCGGCTCGCGGGGGCGCGACCGATCTCGTTCCCGTTGCGAGCCGACTTTTCCTTGGATCCGGCGGCGCTGGACGCCGCCGTCACCCCGCGGAGCAAGCTGCTGTTCCTGGTCACGCCGGCCAACCCGACCGGCCGGACGCTCCGGAGGGACGAGCTGCGGGCGGTGCTCGGGATCGCCCGCGACCGCGGTCTCACGGTCGTCAGCGACGAGACGTACGCATCCCTCGTGTACGAAGGGAGCCATCTCGCGACCGCCAGCGTCGGGGACGGGACGGTACCCATCGTCACGTTGGGAAGCTTCTCGAAGGCGTTCGCGATGACCGGCTGGCGGGCCGGCTACGCGATCGCGCCGTCCCCGATCCGCGAGCGCCTCGTGAAGGTCGTCGAGCACACCCTGACCTGCGTTCCTCCGTTCGTGCAGCGAGCCTGTCTCTGGGCGCTCCAGCACGCCGACGGCGACACCACGCGATTCCGCGAGAAGTTCCGGGAACGCCGGGACCACCTGCTGAACCGCATGGACGATCTCCCCGGGCTCCGGTGCGTGCGGCCCGAGGGAGCGTTCTACCTGTTCCCGTCGTACGACCTCAAGATGCCATCCCGCGAGTTCGCCGCGCGCCTCTTGGACGAGGAGCGACTCGCGATCGTACCGGGCGTCGCCTTCGGGTCCCGGGGCGAGGGGCACGTGCGGATCTCCTACACCAGTCCGATCGACGTGCTGGACGAAGGGATGGAGCGGCTCGGGCGGTTCCTCGAGTCCCACGGTGCGCGCCGGGGCTAGTGGGTCCTCGCACTCCCCATTTGTAGGCGCTTCGGTTCCGGCGTCCGTGCCCGAAGGCCCCCGGATCCACGACCTGACCGCGTTGCTCGAGACGCACATGCCGACCTGGGCGACCTCGCCGTCCCCCGTGTTCGAACCGACCGCGATCATCGCCCGCGACGGCTACTCGATCGAGCGCGTCGATTGCCTCAGCCACACCGGGACCCACGTGGACGCGCCGTACCACTTCCTGGAGGACGGAGCGACGGTCGATGCGATCCCGCCGTCGGCGTTGGTGGGGCGGGCCGCCGTCCTCGACGTGCGGGAGGACCTCGCGGGGCCGATCGTCGACGAGGCGACCGTCCGCGCGCACTGGCCCCACGCCCCCGTCGAGATCGTTCTGCTCGAGACCGGGTGGAGCCGCCGGCGCGCGGCGACGCGGGAGTACCTGTACGACTTCCCGGGCCTCTCTCCGGCGGCCGCCCAGTTCGTGGCCGAGCAGGGCGTCAAGGGCGTCGGGACCGACACGCTCAGCATCGACCCATTCGCGAACTCGGAGTACGCGGCGCACAAGGTCCTGCTCCGCCGGGGGATCTGGCTGGTCGAGGCGCTCGACCACCTCGACGCCCTGCGCGAGGGAACCGTCTACACGCTCGTCGTCGCACCCCTCAAGATCGCCCACGGGAGCGGCGCCATGGCCCGGGTCTTCGCTCTCGAGTCGCCGGAGGCGAACGCGTGACCGAGGAACCGGGCATCGTCCGGTCGCGCGTCCTCGTCACGGCTGCGAGCCAGGGGATCGGATTCGGGGCCGCCCGCGCGTTCGTGCGCGGTGGCGCGCGCGTGGTGGTGAACTCCTCGCACGCGGGCCGCCTCGATGCGGCCGTTCGGACGTTGGGGGAGCTGGGCGAGGTCCACGGCGTGGCCGCCGACCTCCGAAACGAGGCCGACCTCGATCGACTGGTCCGGGAGAGCGTACGGTACTTGGGGGGACTGGACACGCTCGTCTACGTGACCGGCTCCCCGACGCCGGGGACCTACCTCGAGCAGTCGTACGAGGACTGGGAGCGCGCCGCGCGCCTGTTGGTGGTCAGCCCGGCCTACTTGGCGCGGCTCGCGGCGCGGGCGATGACCGACAGCCGCAGCCGGGGGCGCATGGTCTTCCTGACCTCGATCGCCATCCGCGAACCGATCCCGACGATCGCTACGTCGAGCGTCTGTCGCATCGCGGTCGCCGGCCTGGTGCGCACGTTGGCCCGGGAGCTGGGGCCGGCCGGGATCCGCGTGAACGGGATCCTGCCCGGCTACATCGCCACCGATCGGATCGCGGAGGTCGTCGAGGATTCGGCCCGACGGAAGGGGACGACGCCGGCGGACGAGCGGGCCGCGCTGGAGCGGGAGATCCCGCTCGGGAGGCTCGGGACCCCCGACGAGCTGGCGGAGGCGATCCTGTTCCTCGCGAGCGAGCGGTCGAGCTACGTCACCGGTGCGATGCTCCCGGTCGACGGGGGCCGCCTGCGGTCGGTCGGTTAGGTCCGGTCGGGCGGTCGCGCCTCGCCGAGGAACTCCTCGCGCACCGGCGCGAACGCGTCCAGAACGACCGACGGCCCATCGGGGGTCGTGCGGAGCTCGTGCGGCACGCCGCCCGGCACGTAGTAGGCCGAGCCGGGCCGCATCTCCCAGAGCGCGTCGCCGACCGCGAACGTCCCGCCTCCCTCGAGGAACGTGCCCGCCTGCGCGTGCGGGTGCGTGTGGCGGGGGAAGACGGTCCCCGGGGCGATGCGGTAGAGGACGAGCATCACGCCGGGACCGTGGGCCAGGATCCGACGGTGGACCCGCGGGAGGACCTCGTGCCAGGCTTCGGGCGCGTCGTTCCACAGCGGCATCGATCGGGGCAGGTCGACGGGGTATATGGACGAAGGAATCGGGGTCCCCGAGCGACGCCCGGGGACCGGAGAAGGGGTTCGCGCGGCCGCGCGGGGTCGACCTTAATCCTCGCCGAAGTCGCCGCCGCCCATGCCGCCCATCCCACCCATGCCGCCGGGGCCACCGGGGCCGCCACCGGACGGGGCCGGGGACGACTTGGACGCGATGACGTCGTCGATCCGCAGGATCATGACGGCCGCATCGGTCGCGCTCTCGATCGCCTGGCGCCCGACCCGGATCGGCTCGATCACGTGGATCTCGCCCATGTCGCTGACCTTGCCGGTCGTGATGTTGACGCCCGCGTGCTTCTGGCCGCCCTTGTGGGCCTTCCGCAGCTCGATCAGAATGTCGATCGGGTCGAGCCCGGCGTTCTCGGCGAGGGTCCGGGGGACCGTCTCGAGCGCTTCGGCGAAGCTCTCGAACGCGATCTGTTCCCGCCCGCCGATCTTCGCCGCCTCATCGCGGAGGTGGAGCGCGAGCTCGCTCGCGGTCGCGCCGCCGCCGTAGACGAAGCGCCCGTCCTCGACCGCCACCGCGACCACGTTGAGGGCGTCGTCGAGCGACCGCTCGATCTCGTCCAGGACGTGCTCCGTGCCGCCGCGGATCAGGATCGAGACCGCGCGCGCTTTCTTCGCGCCCGTCACGAACGTGAGCGCGTCCTCGCCGATCTTCCGCTCCTCGACCAGACCCGCCGTGCCGACGTCCTCGGGGGTGAGCTCGCTGACCTTCGAGACGATGTTCGCCCCGGTCGCCTTGGCGAGCTTCTCCATGTCGGACTTCTTCACGCGGCGGACCGCGTAGATGCCTTCCTTCGCGAGGAAGTGCTGGGCGAGGTCGTCGATCCCCTTCTGGCAGAGGACGACGTTCGCGCCGGACTTCTTCACCTGGTCGACCATCCGCCGCAGCATGTTCTCCTCCTCCTGGAGGAACGCGTTCAGCTGGGACGGGTCGTTGATCTCGATCTTCGCGTCGATCTCGGTCTTCTTGATCTCGAGCGCGGCGTCGAGGAGGGCGATCTTCGGGTTCTCGACGCGCGACGGCATCCCCGAGTGGACCTTCTCCTTGTCGACGATGACCCCCTCGATGAGCTGCGTGTCGGTGATGGAGCCGCCCTGCTTCTTGATCAGCTGGATGTTGTCAAGGTCGACGTAGTGGCCGTCGCCCTTCTTCTCCGCGACCGCGGTGACCGCCTTCACGGCGATCTCGCCGAGCGCGTCCCGGCTGAACGAGACCGACTTCGAGGACATCGACGTGACCGCGATCTGCGCGAGCTTCGCGTGGTCGCCGATGGCGATCGGCTCGCTCGACTCCTGGAGGATCTTGAGCGCCTTCGCGGACGCCAGGCGGTACCCCTGGGAGATGATCGTCGGGTGGATGTTCTGCTCGATCAGGCCCTCGGCCCGCTTGAGCAGCTCGCCGGCGAGCACGACCGCCGTGGTCGTCCCGTCCCCGGCTTCCTGGTCCTGGGTCTTCGCGACCTCGACCAGCATCTTCGCGGCCGGGTGCTCGACGTCCATCTCCTTGAGGATCGTGACCCCGTCGTTCGTGACGACGACGTCGCCCATCGAGTCGACCAGCATCTTGTCGAGCCCGCGCGGCCCGAGCGTCGACCGGACCGCGTCGGCGATCGCCTTCGCGGCCTGGATGTTGTTCGAGAGCGCTCCGCGGCCCTTCTCGCGCTTCGTCCCTTCCTTCAGCACCAAGATCGGCGTCTGTCCTGTCAGCATCGGTGTATCCTCCGAGAGTCCTCTCGGCGTTCGGTTCGGGTAGAAATGCGGTTCTATTTAAAACATACTGGAACGCTCGGAGGCTCCCGACCCCGCGGGGGGCCCAGCCGATGCATCGGGCTCCCGTGGAGCGCCGGATCCCCTGCGGGACACCGGGCCGCCTAGGTGCCGTACCGCCGGCGACGCATCTGGTAGGCCCGGATCGCGCGCAGGAAATCGAGGTGCGTCAGCCCCGGCCACATGACGTCGGAGAAGTACAGCTCGCTGTACGCCGACTGCCAGAGCAGGAAGTTCGAAATCCGCTCCTCCCCGCTCGTCCGGAAGATCAGGTCCGGGTCCGGCAGCTCCGCCGTGTAGAGGTGGCGCGACACCGCCGCCGAGTCGATCTGCTCGGGTGTCAGGCGGCCGTCGCGGACTTCGCGGGCGAGCGTCCGGATCGCCTCGAGGATCTCGTCCCGACCTCCGTACCCGAGCGCGACGTTGTAGAGGTACGCCGAGTACTGGGCGGTCGCCGTCTCCGCCAGGTCGACCGCCTCCCGGAGCCGGGCCGGGAGCAGGGCCCGATTGCCGAGGATCCGGACCCGGATCTGGTTCTTGTGGACGCGCTCGTCGACGGCGATCTGCCGGAGGCTCCGGTCGAACAGCTCCATGAGGGACTCGACCTCCTCGGGCGAACGCGAGCGGTTCTCCGTCGAAAACGCGTAGACGGTCAGGACCCGGATCCCGAGCTCGAGGCACCAGTTGAGCAGCTCCTCGAGCGTATCGCGTCCCCGCTCGTGCCCGTCGGCGACCGAGAGCCCTTCGGCGGCCGCGAACCGACGATTGCCGTCCATGATGATCGCGAGATGCGTCGGCACCGGCTCGGCTCGCACGAGCTCCAGCAGTCGCTTCTCGGTCAGGTCGCGCAGCGCGTCCCCGACGATGTGCGAGAGGTACGGCGCCTCGCCCCTCGGGGGCGGCGTGGCGTCGTCGCTCATGGTCGGTGGAAGGCGACCGCGAGCATAAACGGGCTTGGGCCGGAATCGGTGGGGAGGCGCCCTGGTCGGGAGTTCCGGGGCCGGGGGGAGCGCCCCCGGCCGCCTTCGAACCCGAGTCCCAGGCTCGACAGACCTAGATCCTAGACCACTAGACTACCAGGGCAGCCCCGAGGACCTAACCGCCCCATGCTATCAAACTTGCGCGACCCGCAGTCGTCGCGGCACCGCGCTCGCGCCGGCGCGCGCCCGCGCCCGCCCGCGCGTTCGACCGGAGACGCGGGCCGCGGCCGACCGACCCGCGTTGCCGATGGAGGTCGCGGTTTAACTAGGCGGGGACGCGATTCGACGGCCGCGCGAGGTGCGAGGATGCACGCCATTCGAGCCTGGTCGGTCGCCGTGATCTTGCTGTTGGGACTGGTCCTCACGCTCAATCATCTGGGCGTGGACGTTGCCGCGAGTTTCGGGGCCGCGTTCGAGGGAACGGTGCGGATGCTCGGGCACCCGCTCTCCGTTGTACCTTAGGCGGACGGCACTGCGGACGCCCCGCGCACGCGGGCCAGCGTCCGCGCGATCTCGCCCGGCCGGAGCACCCCGGCCGGCGTGACGAAGGCGGTCACGTACTTCGCCGGGGTCACGTCGAACGCCGGATTGCGGGCGTGGCTGGCGGACGGCGCGAGGCGACGTCCGCCGATCTCGAGGACCTCGTCCTCCCGCCGCTCCTCGACCGGGATCGACCGTCCGGAGGCTCGGCGGGCATCGAACGTGCTCCACGGAGCCGCGACGTAGAACGGAACGCCGTTCTCGTGCGCGACCACCGCCTTCTCGTAGGTACCGATCTTGTTGGCGAAGTCCCCGTTGCGCGCGATCCGGTCGGCGCCGACGATCACCGCGTCGACCTCGCCGGTCGCGAGGTAGTGGCCCGCCGCGTTGTCGGCGATCACCGCGTGCGGGATCCGCTCGCGGGCGAGCTCCCAGGCCGTGAGCCGGGCCCCCTGGAGGAGCGGCCGGGTCTCGTCGACCCAGACGAACAGTCGGGCTCCCTGTCGCCGCGCGACCCGGATCGGCGCGAGGGCGGTCCCCCACTCCACCGTCGCGAGCGCCCCGGCGTTGCAGTGGGTGAGCACCTTGCGGGCGCGGGCGAACAAGGGGGCACCGGCGATCCCGATCGCATAACACTCCCCGACGATCCGTTCGCGATAGGCGTCGGCGGCAGACAGCACATCGTCGCCGCGGGCCCAGGCAGAACGGACGGTCTCGACCCCGACGAACAGGTCGACCGCGGTCGGACGCGTCGATCGCAGAAGCTCCGCCGCCCGGTCCGGCCCGTGTCGGCCGCCGCGCTGGGCGACGACCATTCCGTAGGCGGCTGCCACGCCGATCGCCGGAGCGCCCCGGACGGCGAGCGTCCGGATCGCCTCGGCGACCTCCTCGACCCGAGAGAGCCGGCGGACCACCGTTCGCCCGGGGAGTTGGCGCTGGTCGAGGATCGAGAGGACCGGGTCGCGGAACCAGAGCGCGCGAACGGGCATGGGAGTGCCTACGGCTCGAAGGTATGCAGGAGCGCCAGCCAGTCCGGGGTCACCGTCTTCGAGGTGCCGATCGCCTCGTCGAGCGGGATTCCGACGACCCGCTCCCCGCGGAGCACCGCGACCTCGCCGAACCGACCGGCGAGCGCCAGCTCGACGGCGTGAGCCCCGAGGCGGGTCGCCAAGATCCGGTCGAACAGCTCGGGCGCGCCGCCTCGCTGGATGTGGCCGATCTGGGCGCTGCGCGTCTCCACGCCGGTGGCCGCCTGGATCCGCTCCGCGAGTTCGGCGCCGACCTCGCGCTCGCGCAGGAGCTCGTGCCCGAACTCGTCCTTCGCGCCGGTCGACCCCTTGCGCTGGCCGAGGTCGATCCCCTCGCTGGCCACGACGAGCGCGTGCCCTCGCGCCGCCACCGCCGCGCGCACGCGACGGAACAGTTCCGCCTCGTCGTACGGCTCCTCGGGGACGAGCGTCGCGTCCGCGCCGCCGGCGAGGCCCGTGGCGAGGGCGACCCATCCGGCGTGCCGACCCATCACCTCGAGCACGATCGCCCGGTGGTGGCTCCCCGCGGTGTCCCGCAGCCGCTCGAGGGCGTCGACCGCTACCGCGGTCGCCGAGTGGAATCCGAACGTCCAGTCCGTCCCGGCGACGTCGTTGTCCATCGTCTTCGGGACCCCGACGACCTTCCCGCCGCGTCGGGCGAGCTCCCGGGCCGCCGTGAGCGTGTCGTCCCCCCCGATCGCGACGAGCGCGTCGATCCGCTCGTGGGCGAGCGTCCGGACGACCTTCTCCGCGTCCTCCGGCTTCGCGAACGGATTGGTCCGGGAGCTGCCGAGGATCGTTCCGCCCCGGCCGATCAGGTCGTGGACGTCGTCCACGGAGAGCGGGCGGGTGAGGCCGTCGCGGACGCCCTTCCAGCCGTCGCGGAAGCCGACCGTCTCGTGGCCCTCGCGGGCGGCCCGATCGACGACGGCACGGATCGCGGGGTTCAGCCCGGGGCAGTCGCCGCCGCCGGTCAGGACCCCGAACCTCACGCAGCTACCTCGATGTACGCGCGCGGCGCGGTGGTCAGGAACTCGTAGCCGTTCTTCGTGACGACGATGTCGTCCTCGATCCGGACGCCGCCCTTGCCGGGGATGTAGATCCCCGGCTCGACCGTGATCGCCATGCCCTCGACCAGCGGGTCGGCCACGTTCGGGCCGTAGCCCCAGCCGTCGTGCACCACGAGCCCGATCGAGTGCCCGACCCCGTGGGTGAGTCGCCCCTTCCACTTCGACTCGTCGATGACCTTCGCCGCGGCGGCGTGGACCTCCTTCGCGGGAACCCCCGGCCGGATCGTCGCGAACGCCGCCGCCTGCGCCTTCTCGACGGTGTCGTGGACGGCCTTCATCTCCTCGTCCCGTGGGCCGAAGTGGAACGAGCGGGTGATGTCGCAGACGTACCGCTGGTAGGTCGCGCCGAAGTCGCAGACCATCGAGTCGCCGGGCTTGAGCTTCGTGGAGGTCGGGGAGAAGTGCGGCTCGGCCCCGTGGGCGCCGAAGGCGACGATCGTCGCGAACGACCGGCCGCTCGCCCCGTGGCGGTTCATCCGGTACTCCATCTCGGCCGCGAGTTCGAGCTCGGTCATCCCGGTCTTGAGCATCCCGGGGATCTCCCGGCCGACCTTCGAGCCGATCTCGGCCGCTCCGCGGAGCAGCTCGATCTCGTGCGCGTCCTTCGTGACGCGGGCGTTGCGGATCGGCACGGAGACGTCGACCCAGTCGGTCCCCGGCACGGCCTTCTCGAGGATGAGGTACCAGCTGTGGGTCAGTTCGCGGAAGTTGAGCCCGACCGTCTTCGCGCCGCCGAGGAGGTCCTTGACGAATCCGTCGGTCTCTTCCCGGGGCACCGTGTGGATCGCCACGTGGGGGTCGAGCTTCGCCGCCTGGTGCGCCGTCTCGGCCTCGAGCGGGGAGGTGAGCACGTCGAGCTTGCCGTCCGGGTGGGCGATCGCGACCGCCCCCTCGAAGAGGCCCGCGGGGACCCCGAACAGGTAGAAGAAGCTCTGGTCGAGGTGGGGGTCGACCGAGTTCGCCACAACGATCGCGTCGACCGGCTTCTCGAGGTGCTGGAAGATCTTCTCCACGCGGGCCTTCATCGGCCGGCGGGAGCCGCTAGGGAGTTTCAACCTTTGCGGACGCGGCGCGCAGGTCCTTCCACGAGAGCAACGGCTCGCGCGCCGCCCGGACCTCGTCGATGCGGGAGACGGCGAGATTCCGGGGCGCCGCGTGCAGGTGCTCGGGCGTGTCCGTGACCGCCCGCTCGAACGCCGCGTAGTAGCGGTCGAGCTCCCGTTTCGACTCGGTCTCGGGGAGCTCGAACATCAACGACTCTTCGACGAGCGACGGGAAGTAGATCGTTGGCGCGTGCACGCCCTCGTCGAGGAGGCGCTTCGCGAGGTCCAACGTCCGGACGCCCTTCTCCTTGAGCGGGGCCCCCGAGAGCAGGAATTCGTGTTTCACCAGGGGCCGGAACGGCCGGGGCAGGTAGCGCCCCATCCGGGATCCGAGGTAGTTCGAGTTGAGGACGGCCCGCCGGGAGACGTGCTTCAGTCCCTCCTCGCCGTGCGTGATCGCGAAGGCGTACGCTCGCAGGTCGAGCCCGAAGCTCCCGTAGCCGGCGCGAATCTTCCCGATCGATTTCGGCCGGTCGTAGTCGAGCGAGAACGCCCGTCCCCGCTTCACGACCCGCGGGACCGGCAGGTACGGGGCCAGCGTCTCCCCGGCGGCGAGCACGCCGGCGCCGGGGCCGCCTCCGCCGTGGGGCGTCGCGAACGTCTTGTGCAGGTTCAGGTGCGCGACATCGAACCCCATCCGGCCGGGATGGGTGATCCCCAGGATCGCGTTCAGGTTCGCCCCGTCGTAGTAGAGCATCCCGCCGGCGCCGTGGACGGTCGCCGCGATCTCGAGGATCTCGGACTCGAACAGGCCGGCCGTGTTCGGGTTGGTGAGCATGAAGCAGGCCGTCCGGTCCGAGACCGCGGCGCGCAGTGCCGCAAGGTCGACGCAACCGTCCTTCGAGGGGATCTCCCGCGTCGTGAACCCCGCCATACTGGCCGAGGCGGGATTGGTCCCGTGCGCGGTGTCGGGCAACAACACCTCGGTGCGCTGGGCGAGCTCCCCGCGATCGCGGAAGTAGGCCCGCACCATCAGGAGCGCCGCGTACTCCCCGTGGGCCCCCGCGGCGGGCTGCAGCGAGACCTCGGGTAGTCCCGTGACTTTCGCCAGGATTCGCTCGAGCCGCCAGACGACCTCGAGGGCGCCCTGGACCGTCTCCACCGGTTGGTACGGGTGAAGGTCGGCCGCCCCCGGTCGCCGAGCGAGCTGCTCGGAGACCTTCGGGTTGTACTTCATCGTGCACGACCCGAGGGCGTACGGCGAGGTGTCGATCCCGAAGTTCATCTGCGACAGGCGCGTGTAATGCCGGACGACTTCGAGCTCGGAGAGCTCGGGCCAGCGCAGACCCTCCTTCCGCCGGAGTCGCTCGGGGACTCCGGGGACCTCGGGCACCGGGCCGGGGTCGGACGGGGCGAGGTCCCAGATGGACGGCTCGTCCCAGCGCGCCTGCCGGAAGCTCACGACGCGCCCCCCCCGGACAGCGCCGCCCGCGCGGCCGCCGCGTACTTCTGGATCTCCTTCTCCCCGATCGTGGGCGTCGCCGAGACGAGGATCCGTTCCGGGCCGGACGACCGTCCCGGCCGGGGATCCGCGAGCGGGACACCGCCCAAGACCTTCCGTCGCCGGAGCCGGTCGAGGAACGCACGGGCCGTACCGGAGCGGAGTTCCACCGTGAAGTCGCAGAGGTAGGGCGCCTCGAACCGGGGCGCCTGCAGCCCCGGAACGCTCCCGAGGGCGCTCGCGAGGGTGCGCGCCTTCTCGGCCAGGGAGGACTGCAGCGCCGCGAGTCCCCGCGGCCCGACGACGCTCGCGTAGACGACGAACGCGAGGGCCATCAACGATTCGTTCGTGCAGATGTTGGAGGTCGCGCGGGAGCGACGGATGTGTTGTTCCCGCGTCTGGAGAGTGAGGGCGTACGCCCGCCGGCCCTCCGAGTCGAGGGTCGCACCCGCGATCCGGCCGGGCGCCATCCGCACGTGCTCCTTCCGACACGCGAACAGTCCGAGCGCCGGCCCGCCGAACGACGGGGCGATGCCGAACCCCTGTCCCTCCCCGACGACCACGTCCGCTCCGTACCGGCCCGGCGCCTCCAGGACCGTCAACGAGAGCGGATCGGCGGAGACGACCAGCGGCACGTCGCCGAGGATCGGCTTCAACTCCACGAGACCTTCGTCGAGGTGGCCGAACCCGTTCGGGACGTCGGCGAGGACCCCGAAGACGTCGCCCGACCGGACGGCGGTGCGGACGAAGTCGAGGTCGAGGCAACCGGTCCGCTCGTCGTAGGGGATCGACTCGACCGTGAGTCCGGGCCCGCTCGCGTAGTTCTCGAGGACGCTGCGCTCCTCCCACGGGAGGCTCGCGGGTACGAGGAACCGGTGGCCCTCGTGCAGCCGACGCGCGAAGAGCAGGCCCTCGCCCGCAGCGGTCGCCCCGTCGTAGAGCGACGCGTTGGCGACGTCCAGGCCGGTCAGCTCGACCCAGAGGCTCTGGAATTCGAACAGCGCCCGGAGCATCCCCTGGCTCGCCTCGGGTTGGTACGGCGTGTACGACGTGTAGAATTCGCTGCGGGAGAGGATCGCATCGACGGCCGCTGGGACGTAGCGGCTCTGGAAGCGACCGCCGACGAACGCCGCGAACTTCGAGAGGGGTCGGTTGCGGTCGAGGATTTTGTCGATCTCCCGGACGACCTCGGGCTCCTCGTGCCCGGGCCCGACGCCCATCCGTCCGATCCGGGCCTTCTTGGGAACGTCGGTGAACAACTCCTCGACCGAGGAGATGCCGAGAGCGGCCAGGAGGGCCGCCTCCTCCCCACCCTCGTCGGAGATCCACCGAGGCACGTCGCTTCCCCGGAGCCGACCGAGCGGTGGGGCGCTCAAAAGGCGTTCGGGGTCGAGCGGGCCGGAACGGCGACCCGCGCGGCCGGGGTCCGGGGCGCGGGTGACAATCCTCTTCCGCCGGTCCCCCTCCCCCGGACGCCCCCGTCGGTCATGCCGCGACGCCGATCCTCCACACCGTCCGCGCCGCCGCCGTCCGTTGCCATCCTCGACACGGCGTTCCGTCGGGCGTCGCTCGCCACGCCCCACGGCGAGACGAAGGCGGCGCGCGACCGGCTTCGGGCCCAGCTCAAGGTCGTTCGCAGTACGGCAACCGTCATCCGGCACCTCCGGTTGGAGACGCGACGATTCCTCCAACCGAAGCCGACCGACTTCGAGCGGGCGCTGATCGACGGCCGGTTCGGGCCGGGCACCCTCGACCGTTCGCTCGTGCGCGTGCGCCGCGCCGAGGAGCGGATCCGGGGACTCGCGCGCCCGACGGAACGGGCCGTCCAGCGCGCCTCCGGGTCCGAGGAGCTGGGCGACATCGTTCGGTCGTACTACGGGCGCCTGTCGAGCTTCGTCCGCGAGGTCGATCCCGACCTCCTGCGGCTGCGCGACATGGCGGCGTTCCTGGACGACCGACCCCGGCTCGAGCCGGGGGCGCCGACCCTGGTCGTGGCGGGGTTCCCCAACGTCGGCAAGTCGTCGCTCGTGGCTCGCCTCTCGTCCGCCCACCCGAAGGTCGCCGACTACCCGTTCACGACGCTCGCGCTGCAGGTCGGGCACGCCGACCTCGGGTTCGACCGACTCCAGGTGCTGGACACACCGGGGGTGCTCGGGCGGCGGGGGAAGGAGAATCCCGCCGAGTCCGAGGCGACGACCGCGGTCCATTCGGCGGCCACCGTCGTGCTCTTCGTGCTGGACCCGTCCGAGAGCTCGGGATACTCGATGGCCGAACAGGAGGGCCTGCTCCAGCGCTGGCGGGAGGAGTACCCGACGCTCCCGATCGTGGCGGTCGAGACGAAATCCGATCTGGTGCAGCGGGAGAACGACCGCCCCCACGTCTCGGCCCGGACCGGGGAGGGAGTCGACGCCCTCTGGGCCGAGATCCGCCGCCAGGTTCGTCCGACCGGGGCCCTGCCGCCCCTGCAGGAGGCCCTGGAGGAAACTCCTCCGGAGCTGGCCGCGGGGCGAGAGGTCGACGTTGCGGCCGAGGACGAGGAACCTCGTCCGCGCCGCCGTCGTTCGGGCCGCTCTAAACGCTGAACGCCTTGCCGTTCTCGGGCAGGACGACTTCGCAGAACCCCTCGAGCGCCTCGCGCAGCGGTTCGCGGTGGTCGCCGTGCATCAGCACGACCTTCTTCGCCCGAGATTCGCGCGCGATCCGGACGAGGTCGGAGTGGCCCGCGTGGGCGGAAAAGTCGAACTTTCCGACCTCGCACGACGGGTGGATGGTCGTGTCGTCGATGGTGAGGGTCCCCTCGTCCATCAGCTGCCGTCCGTTCGATCCTTCGACCTGGAACCCCGTGAGCAGGATCGAGCTCTTCGCGTCGCGGTACATCTCGCCGATGTAGTAGAGGACGGGCCCGCCGTCGAGCATCCCGCCGGTGGTGACGATCACTTCGGCCTCCCGCAACGCCTTCTTGCGATCGCCGGGGTGCTCGACGACGTGGACCCCTTCGAGGGCCCGCCGGAACTTTCGGGCGTCCGCGAGGTACTCGGGGGCCGCCTCGTAGATCTCGTTCACCGACCGGGCCATGCCGTCGAGGTACGTCTCGAATCCCGAGGACGCGAGCGACATCAGCACCTCCTGGGCCCGGCCGACGGCGAAGGCCGGGACGATCGCCTTGCCGCCGCGCGCGATCGTCTCCGCGACCTTGTCCCGGAACCGCCGTTCCGTCTCCCGCCGGTCGGGGTGCTCCCGACCCGCGTACGTCGACTCCATCACGAGCACGTCGGTCTCGAGGGGTTCCGCGCCGCCGACCAGATGCGTCGGGATCGTCTGCAGGTCGCCGGTGAACAGGACGTCCTTCTCGCCCCGGTACAGGAGCATCGAGGCCCCCGGGATGTGGCCCGCGGGCGTGAACTCGACCTCGATGCCCCGGTGCCGGAACGTCCCGTGCCGATCGACGGCCGTGAACTTCGCGTGCAGCGAGTGGATGTCCGACGGAGTGTACGGGGCCAGGTAGCCTTCCAGCCGCGCGACCTTGAGGGCGTCCTTGGTGAGCAGGTCCGCGACGGCGATCGTCACGGGAGTCGCGATCAGGCGCGCCTTCGGCAGCCGGCTCAGGAGCGGCGTCATCCCCGAGTGGTCGAGGTGGGCGTGGGAGAGGAACGCGAGGTCGACGTTCGTCGGGGCGGGCCGCGGGTACGACGGCGGGTCCGTCGGCGTCATCCCGTAGTCGAACAACAGCGTCCGTCCGGCGTCCCGGACGACCAGCCCCAGCGAGCCGATCTCGCTCGCGCCGCCGAGGAATTGGAGTTCCATCGGCCGCCCGAGCGGCACCGCCATTTAACGTCACGCCGGGAGACGGGCGCTCCCGCCGGCGAAGGCGGCTTTATCGAGAGGACCGACCGTCCCGGCGTCGTGCCGGAGGCGTTCCGCGCCGAGCTCGAAGTTCTCGTCCGGATCAGCCTCGCGGTCCAGCAGGTCGTCCGGGACGCGGAGAGCGCGCCCCATCGGGCGGACGTCGTCGCGATGGGCGCCGACGGGACGCCGACCGAGGAGCTCGACCGGGCCGCGGAGTCGGAGATCCTGCGCATGCTCGACGCCGAGGGCGTCGATTGGAACCTCGTCTCCGAGGAGATCGGGACGGTCCGGCGCGGCGGCGAGCGGACGCTCGTCGTCGACCCAATCGACGGGACCACGAACGCGCTCCGCCACCTGCCGTTCTCGACGGTGTCGCTCGCGCTCGGTCGGGAGACCCTCGGCGGAATCGACCTCGGGCTGGTCCGGGACCTGTACCGGGGCGCGACGTACTGGGCGGTCCGCGGAGGCGGCGCCTACCGCGACGGACGCCCGATCCGTACTCGGGGCTGGAGCCCCCGCTCGGAGATCCTCTGCGTGAACCTGGGCACCCCGGCGACCGAACGGGCCCAACGGCTCGCCGGGAAGGCCCGACGGATCCGCTCGCTCGGATGCGCCTCGTTCGAGATGCTGATGGTGGCGCAAGGGAGCGCGGACGCCTACGTGTTCGAGAACTCCGCCGACGGCCGGAACCTCCGCGCGACCGATATCGCGGCGGGCTACCGGATCCTGGCCGAAGCCGGGGGCGGGGTGACGGACGCGAGCGGACGCTCGCTCGAGCAGTTCCCGCTCGGCGTCGAGCAGCGCACGACCGTCCTCGGCTTCGGCGACCGGGCGTTCCTGCAGTACGCCGCGGAGGCCGGGTATCTGTGAAGCTCGGCCTGACCGCGAATCCCGGCAAGCCCGAGGCGCTGCGCCTCGCCGCGCACGTGCTCGAGCGGATCGGCGACCGGGCGGAGGTCGAGCTCAGCACGGAGGTGAACGCGCTCGCCCCGGACCGGCCCCACCGGCCGCTCGGCGAGCTGCGCCCCGACGTGCTGATCGCGATCGGCGGCGACGGGACGTTCCTCTACACGCTCCGGCGCTCGGAGGCGCCCCTCCTCCCGATCAACGCCGGGACGGTGGGGGTCCTCGCCGGGGTCGGGAAGGGCGCTCCCGACGACGTGGACGGGGCCCTCGAGCGGCTCCTCTCGGGGCGGTATTCGCTCGAGGAGCGGATGAAGCTCGCCGCCGAGGTCGACGGGCACCCGACCGCCGACGTGACGAACGAGTTCGTCGTCCACTCCGCCGCGGTGGGCAAGATGGGACTGTTCGAGATCGCGGTCGACCGCCACGTGGTGGGGGAGATCCGCGCCGACGGGGTGATCGTCGCCACCCCGACCGGTTCGACCGCGTACTCGCTCAGTTCGCTGGGCCCGATCGTCGACCCGTCGCTCGAGGCGATCGTCGTCACCGCGATCGCGCCGTTCCGCGTCCAGGCCCGGGCAATCGTCGTCGACCCGCTCCACACGATCCGCCTGCGTCCGCTCGACGCCGACCCCGGAGCGGTCGTGATCCTCGACGGCCAGGAGGAGATCCCCCTCCGGCGCGACGGAGAGGTCACCCTCTACCGCTCGCCCCGCCGGGCGACCCTGGTCCGGTTCGGCTCCCAGTACTTCGAGCGGCTCCGCGGGAAGGGGATCCTTCCCTGGAGCGAGGAGGCCGGGTCGGACCGCCGTGGCGCCGATCTTCCGCCCGCAGCGTAGGCGGGCCGACGACGCCCCGCGCCTGGGGGCGCCCGCGACCGCGATCTCGCGGCGCGTCCTTTCGAGCGCGCTCGCGAGCGCGCGCTCGGCGTATCCGAACGAGTTCGGCGGGGTGCTCCGGGCCGACCCGCCCGGGGTCATCGGCGAGCTGCTGCTGCTGCCGGGGACGACCGCCGGCCGACGCCACGCCAACTTCCGCCTCTACATGCTGCCGGCCGACCTGTCGGTGGTCGGGACGGTCCACTCCCATCCGTCGGGCGCGCTCCACCCGTCCGAAGCGGACCAGCAGCTGTTCCGGAACTGGGGGAGCCGCCACGTGATCCTCGGCGCCCCGTTCGGGCCCGGGTCGTGGCGGGCGTACGACGGCAACGCGCAGGAACGGAGCCTCTCGGTGGTCGAGGGCCATGGAGGCGCCGACGACGACGGTCCGATCGCCGAGTACCGTCCCCGACCGGTGCATCGGGCCGGGCGACCGGCACTCCCGGCGGATCAGGAGTAGCCCGAGCGGCTCACTCGCGGACCGGGATCGTCGGCACCGGCAGGTGGTCCGGCGACCGGTTCGGGTCGACGATCGCGCGGCCGGGCCGGTGCGGCTCGCTCGTCAGCCCGTGCATCTTCGCGATCACGTCGAGGAACCCGATGAAGCTGCGGAAGGCGCCGCGGTAGAGCCGCGTGTGCGACCCCTCCCAGTCGAAGAAGTCGTTCAGCATCACCTTCGACTGCCGGAGCCCGTGCGACAGCGCGCGCTTCAGCAGCTCCTCCTGGAGCGGGGAGAGGCGGTCGCGCCGGAACCAGTCGCGGCTCTTCAGGTGCCCGAGCGGAACGAAGAACATCGGGACGAGGATCGCCTTGAAGTCCCAGAGGTCGTCGATCAGGTCGATCGTCCGCTGGACGTCGTCCTCCGTCTCCTGCGGGAGGCCGACAATGAACGTGCACGCCGGATAGACGTGGTTGTCGTTCATCAGCCCAGCCGCCTGGACGACGAGCTCGGGCCACTGCGACGCCTTGAACGGGGCGACCTTCCCCGGCATCGCGGCGGTGATCATCCGCGGAGATCCCGTCTCGACACCGACCTCGACGCCCCACCAGCTCTGGTTGTCGTCGATCAGGACCTCGGCGCACTTCGAGAGGAGCTTCGGCTTCGTCATCAACGACGCGACGGCCACGTGGCTCCATCCGACCTGCTGGTAGTACCGCTTGGCGAGCTGGAGGAGGGGGATCAGCTTCTCCTCGTGCGGCATCACGTTCGGGCTGCCGTAGAAGAACACGTCGTCGGAGTGCAGGATCCCCTTGCGGATCCCGAGCTTCGCGTTGACCTTCAGCTCCTCCTCGACCTTGTCGAGGGGGTACCAGCGGGTCGGGCGGGTCGTCACCGAGCAGAACGAGCAGCCGCGGCAGCACCCGCGCCCGATCTCGATCAGGCCATTGACGCTGGGGAACTTGATCGACGAGATCTGCTCGACCTTCGGCGCCTCCTTCGCGGCGAGGACGACGTGCGGCGGGAGGAACTCGTCCCGGAGCGCCTTCGCGACGATGTCGCGGACGAACAGGTCGCTCTCCCCCTCCACGACGGTGTCGACGCCGCCGAACGAGTCGAGGAACTCCTGGACGAACGGGAGCTTCTGGCGGGTGGCGGGCGACAGTTGCCACGCGCACGGCCCCCCCGCGATGATCTTGAGGCCCCGCTTGCGGGCTTCGACGACGGCGGGCTGGGTGAGCATCCGCTTGAAGTTCACCGAATTCAGCGGCTCGCGCTTCATGACGCCGCCGAACGTGGAGCTCGGCGGGTTGAGGCCGAAGTAGTCGTGGCCCGAGATCAGGAGGACCTTCGCCTCCCCGGGCATGTACTTGCTCAGGTGGCCGGGGTGGACGATCCGGGCGTCGAAGCCGCCGTCGATGAGGGCCGCCTCGATCTTCCGCATCCCGTACGGGGCCTGGACGGGGTAGCCGTGCTCGTCGACCGGCATCTCCGGGTAGAAGAGGCGCTGGTAGACGGTCTCCGGGAAGACGTAGGCCGGCGTCGTCGTCCCGAACCCCAGGAATTCCTTCCCGTGGTGGTTGCTCATCATCGTCCAATCGCAGGTGATGACGACTTCCGGCATGGGGTACCCCACCTCACCTCAGGGCGGTCGAGTCCACGAACCCCGCCTTTTTATGCGTTGCGAAGCCGCGGACGCGACACCGGGGCGGGGGGACGGCGGATAACCGCGCGTCACTCGAGGTCGGCTTCGTCGTCGTCCCGCGAGAGCACTCCGTCGATCGAGTCGCCGAAATCGTCGGTCGGTTCCTCCGACTCGCCCGACTCGTGGAACGCCGGATCCCGCTGCAGGAGGTGGATCCGAACGCAGTCGCGGTGCGCGGGGTTCCCGTTCCAGGAGCTCGTCTCGGCCGGGTCGCCGAGCGGCTCTTTGCAGAGCGAGCAGATCTCCGGCGGTGGCGAGATCCATTCGATCCGACGGGGAGGGGCGTCCATCGGCGTTGCGAAGCAGTACTCAACCCGCCGTCCTATACCTTTCGGGGCCGGCGCGGTCCGCCGGCAAACCGAGATAATCTTGCGCGGACCTTCCGACCCGTGGACACCCTCACGGAGCTCCGACGCCGTCGGATCGCCCTGGGCATCTCCCTCGGCGAGCTCGCGCGGGCGGTCGGACGCAGCGACGCCACCCTGTCCCGGATCGAGCGGGGCCAGATCCGCCCCTCGTACGACCTGGTCCAGCGGATCGTCACCTACCTGGAGGGTCGCGAAGGACTCGCGACCCCCCGTCTGACCGTGCGCGAGCTGATGACCCGCAACCTCGTCTCGGTCGAGTCGTCGGCGCCGCTCGCCGTGGCGGCGCAGCGGATGGAGGGGGGCGGCTTTTCGCAGCTCCCCGTGGTCGACGACGGTCGTCTGGTCGGTTCGCTCTCCGAAGGAGCGCTGCTGCGCGCGCTGGCGGAGGCCTCCGGGCGCAAGCGCCGGGTGCGGGACGTCCTCGAGACCGCGTACCCGATCGTCGACCCGGGGTTCCCCGCGGACCTGCTGACGGAGCTGCTCGCCCGGTATCCGGCCGTGGTCGTAGCGGAGCAAGGGGCGCTCGTCGGGATCGCCACGAAGGCGGACCTGATCCGGGGCCTACGCGGGACCGCGCTCCGCCGCCCGGCCGAGACCTGACCCCCTCGGGGCACACCGTCATCCCCCGACGACCTCTGCCGCTCCCATGGTCGCCCCGACGTCGGACCCACCCGCCGCGCACCCTCCGGCCCGGATCTGGGTCGGGTCGATCGTGGTCGACTGCACGCACGTCGCGGAGATGATCGCCTTCTGGTCCGAGGCCCTGCACTACGTCCCGCGGGACCCGCCCGGGCCGGACGGGGTGATCCTGAAGGACCCGAAGGGCGCCGGTCCGAACCTCAATCTCAGCCGGACGTCCGAGTTGCCGCTGAACGACTACCGGTTCCACCTGGACCTGTATGCGACCGATCCGTTGCGCGAGGTCGAGCGCCTGGTCGCTCTCGGCGCGAAGGTCGTCCGACCGCCCCAACCCGGCCACGACTTCGTCACCCTGACGGACCCCGATGGCAACCCATTCGACGTGATCGACGTGAACTGGCCCGGGACCCGCTCCGACTGGTGGTTCGGGCGGACCGAGTGATCCCGCGGATCACCCGAGTCGGTTCGACGAACGGACGGCCCCGAGGATCGCCGCCACGGCGAGGTCGGCCGCACAGGTGCCTACGAGGTCCGCTGCCGCGCCCGGGCGGTCCATCGCCGTACGAGGAGTCGTCCGGTCGGTGGTAGCCGCGAAGACGATGTCCCCGTCGGTCGAACTCTGGTAGGGAACCACTGCCCGGCCGACGCCGGCGTGCCCGATCGCCGCGACCCGGGCGAGGGCGGGTCGGTCGAGCGCCAGGTCGGTCGCGACCAGGGTGAGCGTCGTGCCGGTCGTACGTTCGGGGCGACGGAACGGTCGATCGGGCGGCACGACGCGACCCCGAGGGCCCCGGGCGCCGGCGACCCAGCGGCCGTCGGTCGGATCGCGGATCGCCCCCACCGCGTTGACGGCCACGAGAACTCCGACCGTTCCACCGCCGACCCGGGCGGCCGCGCTGCCGACCCCACCGCGCATCGCCCGGTCGCGGCCCAGATACTTTCCGACGAGGGCGCCGGCTCCCGCCCCGCGTCGTCCGAAGGGGACGATCGCTCGGCTGGCCCCCTCCGCGGCGGCGTAGCCGAGCGAGAGATACTCCGGGAGCGGACCCCGCCGGGCCGGTAGGTCGAACAGGGCCGCGCCGGATACGGGGGCGATCGGGGTCGGGTTGCGGAACGCCCGGTGTCCGCCCCCCTCCTCCAGGATGCGGGTGCGGATCCCCCGGGCCGCGTCCAGCCCGAAGAGGCTGCCCCCGGAGAAGAAGATCGCCCACCGGCGGCCGAAGGTCGCGTCGACGGCGAGCGAGGCGGTGTCGTACGTGGCCGAGGCACCACCCCGGACGTCGACGACGGTCGCCGTGGGCTGATCGAACCGGACCACCGTGACGCCGGAGCTACCGTCGGCCGTCTCGGCGTGGCCCACGCGGAGCCCCGGGACCGACGTGAGCGTTCGGGCCCGTGCGGGCACGTCTCGACCGAGGGGCGCGAGCGAGAAAGCGCTTCGCGCCTCCTTCGCCACCGGGTCCCTTTATCTCGGGTCGGGGTTCGCGGGGTCCGATGCCTCGCGCTCCAAAGCGGACGGCTCCCCTGCCGGTGCCTCCGGGATTCCGGGTCCAGCGGGAGATCCCTCCGGGGCGGCATCCCCTCCTCGCCGTCTTCCCGGGCCTCGACGGGTTGCCGCCGGCGCGACGGCTCGTGACCGACGCGAAGCAACGGACCAAGCTGTTCGACGAGACGTGCGTCCAGGTCGTCGACCAGGACATGTGGATGTACGTCGCGCCGCACGAGGTGCCCCGGTTCGCCCGCAGCCGCGGCTGGAAGCCGGTCGTCTCCGCCTCCGACTGCATCGTCGTCGGAATGGGACACCTGCGCGAGAGCCCGGAGCTGATGCTGTTCATGGACATCTACCACGAGCTCTGCCACGTCCTCCAGCGCCAGGGCGGGGCGAACCTGTGGGAGCCGGGCGTGAGCTACGTGAAGCGGTGGACGGAGGTCGAAGCGTACCGCTTCGTCGTGGAGGAGGCGCGCGCGATGGACGTGCCCGACACGTTCCTCCGGGACTATCTCAAGGTCGAGTGGATCTCCGACGCGGAGCATCGAGAGCTCCTGGCGGAGCTGAAGGTCCCGGCGGCGTAACCGCGTCGTTCGGACGCCGATCCGGGCCGTTCCGTTTCCCCAAGAACCGATTCTTTATCCCCCGCCCCCCGGCTCCGAGCTAGACACCGGGGTCGGGGTCCGTGTCGATCGACATCAAGACCCCCACGGTGCTCCGGCCGTCCAGCAGCGACCTCTGGTTCTTCGCCTATCTGCCGCTCGCGATCTCCGACGGGATCGCGACCCCGCTGATCCCCCTGCTCGCGCTGCAGCACTTCGGCGCGAGCGCGTTCGCGGTCACCATCATCATCGCGGCGAGCGCGATGAGCCAGGTTCCCTTCACGATCCTCTGGGGGAACCTTTCGGACCGGATCGCCCACCGGAAGTACTTCCTCGTCGGCTCGTTCCTCGCCACCGGCGTCTCGATCATCCTGATCGCGCTCGCCCACTCGCTGGTCACCTACTTCTGGCTCAACGTGGTCGAGGGACTCGCCTCGGCCGCCAGCGCCCCGATCGGCACGATGCTGCTGCTCGAGACGCGGCACAAGCGGTGGTGGCCGACCGACATCGGGTTGTTCGGCCTAATCTCCGGCCTCGGGACGACGGTCGGTCTCGCGATCGGGTTCGTCTGGCTGTTCGTGATTGGCCGCAGCCAGCCGATGATCGGCGCGATGACCGCGCTCCTGCTCGTCTCGGGCGCGCTCGCTCTCGTCTCGGCCCTCGTCGCCTGGGCGTGGATCGAGGAACCGACGACGCGCGTCGAGCGGCGGTCGGTCTCCGACCTGGTCCACCTGCACCGCGGCGTCGTGGAGCGGATCCGTACCTTCCGCCTCCGCGTGGTGTCGATCCTCGACCTGACCCGGCCGTCGAAGGACAAACTGCCC
The DNA here is from genome assembly GCA_030043855.1 of Thermoplasmata archaeon. GTDB lineage: Archaea > Thermoplasmatota > Thermoplasmata > Lutacidiplasmatales > UBA184 > Lutacidiplasma. The sequence goes on along the minus strand of JASHWW010000005.1, from coordinate 24,177 downwards.
GGCAAGGAGTACCTCTTCCTCGCTGCGCTCGGGGTGATGAGCGTCGGGTTCGACATCTTCTACGGACCGTTCCCGGTCTTCCTCTGGCAGAGCGCCCGCTTCACGGACGCGGGCGTATTCGTCGTCTACCTCGGCTCGGCGGCGGCCTCGACCGCGCTCTTCTTCCACTCAGGGAAGGCGGTCGACAACCACTCGCCCAAGAACGTCTTCCTCGGTTCGCTCACCGGCCGCGTCCTCCTGATGGTGCTGTTCCTGTGGGGGCCCGTCTACGTGCTCCTCGGCCTCGGCTCTCCGGCGCTGCTCCTGTGGCTCACGCTCCTGAACGCGCTCCTCGGCGTCACCTGGGCGTTCATCAGCACCGCGAGCACCCTCTTCCTCGTCCGCCTGGTGGGCCGCTCGGCCCGGGGGCGGGCGCTCGGCCTCTACAACGCGGTCGCCGGGGCCGGCGGTCTGCTCGGCACGCTCCTGGGGGGATGGATGTACGCGACCTACGGGGTGCACTTCGCGTATTCCGTCGCCGCGCTCACCGTGGTGGCGGGCGGGGCGCTCCTCCTGCCGATCCCGTACCACGTCTTCCAGCTCCCGCACACGGCGTCGCACCGCCACCTCCTGCATCGGGGCACCCGCGCGACGGTGCCGCGCCCCCCTCGCGGGCCGCCCACGGCCCGATGAGCGTCGGTCTCAGCCGAACATCTCCCAGGTGAGCGTCCGGATCACGTACCCGAGCGACAGGAGCCCCAAGAAGATCTCGAGCTCCGGCGGGTAGTCCCGGATCGCGCACGAGCGGAACCCGAGCTGCCCCAGCGCGACCGGCTGGGTCCCGTTCAGGATCGCGAATCGTCCGGTCAAGCGTTCGTTGATGGTGTACCGGATCCCCCCGTACTCCACGAGCATCGGGCCGAAGGCCGAGGACTGCGTGCGCCAGTGATCCTCGCCGGCCTGGATCCGGATCTCGTCCGCTTTCGCACGGTACGAAACCGTGGCGTACACCTCGTCCGGAGGCGCCGGCCGCAGTACGTGGTAATCGGTGGAGAACAGCGCCGCGATGCGACGCCCGAGGCCCTCCTGCGTCGCCTCCACGGGTCGGGCGGTCCACAGCTCGCCCCCGACGTGGATCTCGATCTCGTTCTTGAGAACCCGGGCCGTCGCCTGGATCATCGGGCCCTCGGCGGTATCCGGGAGCGATGTAATAATGACCGCCCCACTTGACAGCGCGTGGAGGCGCGCCCGCTCGTGCCCCCGGCGAGCGAGGGCGCGCTGGGCCTCGAGTTTTACTTCACGTCCACCGCGGGCGTCGTCGGCGATGTCAAGACGACGTGGGAGGAGTTCCTCGTCCGGGAGATCTCGACCTATCCCCGACCGGACCCGGCCGGTGGGGTGGTCGTCCTCCGAATCGTGAGCCGCGGCTGGGAGCAGCACGAGCTGGGGGCGGCGATCGCGCGGCGGGTCGGGATCTCGTCCCGGTCGATCCAGTGGTCGGGGACGAAGGACCGGCGCGCGGTCGCCGATCGACTGCTCTCGTACCGGGGACCGCTCCCGAGCGGAGACCTCGGACTTCCCCGGGTCGAGGTGCGGGACGCGTACCGGACCCGGGAAGGGTTGGTGCTCGGCCACCACTACGGAAATTCGTTCGAGATCCGGGTCGGACGGACGGCCCTCCCGCCGGACGGGGCGATCGTGGCGTATCGGCGCACGGAGGCGTCGCTCCGCGACCAGGGTGGATTTCCCAACTTCTTCGGTCCGCAGCGGTTCGGGGAGGTCCGACCGATCACGCACGTCGTCGGGCGCGCGGTCGTCCAGGGGGATCTCGACCGTGCGGTCGAGACGTACCTGGTCGGCCGCCCCGACTTCGGTTCCCCAGGCGCCGGAGACGCGGCCCGGGCCGCCTTCGCGGAGCATCGCGATGCGCGACGGGCGCTGGCCGAGTTCCCGCCGGAGTACCGGTTCGAACGGGCGATCCTCGAACGACTCGCCCGAGGCGACCCGCCCGCGCGGGCCTTTCACGCGCTCCCGCGCGACCTCCGCCTGCTGTTCGTCCACGCCTACCAGGCGCATCTGTTCAACCGATGGATGGTCCTCCGGCGAGCCGAGGGACTTCCCTTCGACCGGCCCGTGCCGGGCGACCGGATCCTCCGGCTCGGACGGGACGGCACCTATCGGAGTCACGACGATGTCCCGGTGACGGACGACAACGTCGTCGAGTGCACGGAGCTCGTCGCGCGGGGACGGGCGGCGGTGGCCGGTCCCCTGGTCGGTACGGGCACCGTCCCCGGCGCCGGACGGCCCGGGGACCACCTGCGCCAGCTCCTCGACGCGGACTCCGTCGCCCCGGCGCAATTTGGGATCCCCGTCGCTCCCGAACTCGCGAGCGCCGGGGCGTGGCGACCGATCCTCCTCCCGTGCCCACCGCTCGGTCTCGCGCCCGACGGCGACGGGGTGTGGTTCCGGTTCGCCCTCCCGAAGGGGGCGTACGCGACGATCCTGCTGCGGGAATTCTTGAAGAGCGGCGGCGGGCCGCTCTGCGGGGACGAGTCGAGCCGAGCCTACTAATACCGGGCGTCCGCGTCTCGCGCCCGGTACCTCCCCCGATGGCGTTGGACGCACCCCGCCCGTTCGTGATGCCGTCCCACCCGGCCGCGCCTCGTCCCCCGGACCTGGCCGGCCTGCCGGCCCGGATCCCGACGGGTGTGCCGGACTTCGACTTCTTGACGGGCGGCGTACCGGTCGGCTCGGTGATCCTCCTGTTCGGGGAGGCGGGTGCCGGTCACCAGGAGTTCTCGCTCACCTCCGCCGTGCACCTGATGCTGCACTACGACGACCCGCGGCTGCACCAGTTCTTCCTGGGGAGCGCAAAGGGTCCGTTCGTCTACCCCGAGTCGGTCGTCTACGTCAGCACGAGCCGGTCGAAGGACCAGGTGATCGGGGAGGTCGAGGGGTCGTTCGAGCCGCTCTACGCGAAGGTCCTCCTCCGACACCTGACGTTTCGCGACCTCTCCGCCTCCTATTTCCAGGACACCGTCGTCCCAGCCGCATGGGCTTCGGTTCGACCGTTGCTGGGAAGCCCGTCGGAGGGAAGTCGACCGCCCGACGGAGGGCCGGTGGCCGCGCTCGCGCAGACGGTCGACGAACTCGGCGCCTCCAACGTCGTCATCGTCGACTCGCTGACCGACCTGGTCGTCCGGCGCGGGGTGGAGGCGACCGACATGCTGACCTTGCTGAAGGGGCTGCGGCGTCGGGCCAAGGAGTGGGGCGGGATCGTCTACCTGGTGCTCTCCGAGGGCGTCGCGCCGCCGTCGGTCGAGCAGGCGATCATCGACTCCGTGGACGGGGTGCTCCACTTCCGGTGGACGGCGAGCCCGTCCCGCTCCCATCGTCAGCGCTCGATGATGATCGAGAAGTTCATGCCGGTCCTCGCGCACAGTTCGAGCGAGTACAACGGCCGATTCGTGATCCGGGTGAACGCCGCGAACGGGTTGGTGACCACACAGTATGAGCGGATCTGAGCCGACGCGCGCGAAGGTCTCCACCGGGGTCGCGGGCCTGGACGAGATGCTCGGCGGAGGATTCCCATCGGGGCATGTCGTGCTCGTGACCGGACTGCCCGGGACCGGAAAGACGTGCTTCGGCCTCCAGTTCCTGCTCTCGGGCGCGGAGCGCGGAGAGAAGGGGGTCTTCCTCTCGCTCGAGGAGGAGACGGCGCCCTTGCTCGAGAGCGCCCGCCAGTTCCACTGGCCGGTCGACGCGGCGGTCGAGAAGGGAACGTTCCAGGTGGTGCGGCTCGACCCCAAGGAGACGCGCCAGAGCCTCCACCGGATCCAGGGCGAGCTCGGGAAGGAGCTCTCCGCCCTCGGGGCGAAACGGATCGTCGTCGACTCGGTCAGCCTGCTCAACATGCTCAGCGACGACGAGCCGGGGCGCCGTGCGACGCTGTTCGCGCTCGCGGCAGCGTGCCGCTCCTCGGGGGCTACGACCGTCCTCACCGCCGAAGCCGACCCGCTCCATCCGGAGGTAAGCCGCGATGGCCTCTCCGAGTACATCGCCGACGGCGTGCTCGTGCTCGGCTACAACACCGGACCGGACGGCCACCGCATCGGACTCTCGATCCGGGTCCTCAAGATGCGCCGCACCCCGCACGTCCGGACGGTCCAGCCGTACGCGATCGGTCCCCAGGGGATCGCGGTCGACGCGAAGGCGGTCGATTTCGGGAGCGGCTGAGCCGCCGCACGCCCGCCGCGTCTCCCATGCGCGACCCCGCGCCCTCGGTGACCGGACCGACCCTCGAGCCGACCGTCGCGCCGCCGCCGACCTGGTTCCTGTACGTCGACCTGGACGCCTACTACGTCTCCTGCGAGATCCGGGACCGACCGGAACTGGCGGAGGCGCGCGTGATCGTCGGTCCCCCGCCGGGGTCGGGACGAGCCCGGGGCGTCGTCCTCTCGGCGAGCTACGCCGCCCGGGCGACGGGGGTCCACTCGGCGATGCCCGTCGCGATCGCCGCGCGCCTCTGCCCCGACGCGCTGTGGATTCCGCCGGATTTCTCCAAATACGAGCGGATCGCGGGGGACGTGCGGACGATCCTGGCCCGGCACGCGGTGCGGGTGGTGCCGTACGGGATCGACGAGGCGGCCGTCGCGGTGGACGCATCGGGCGCCGGGGCAGCGCGGGAGGCCGCCCTGCGCGTCCAGGCCGAGCTCCGCCAGGAGTTGCGACTCCCGGCGTCGATCGGCGTCGCCACGACCCGGGTCGTCGCCAAGATCGCGAGCGATCGCGCCAAGCCCGGAGGGATCGTGGTCGTTCCCCCCGAGGACGTCGCGGGCTTCCTCGCCCCCCTCCCGGTCCGTGCCGTTCCGGGCGTCGGCCCGAAGACCGATGAGGCGTTTCGCGCGCGGGGCGTCACGACGATGGGAGAGCTCGCGGGGCGCGCCCCGTCGGAGTTCGCCCGGTCGCTCGGCCAATTCGGCCGCGACCTGATCCTGCTCGCGCGCGGGCACCCGTCCGAAGCGCCGGTGGAGGCGTGGGAGCCGCACTCCCGCTCGTCGGAGCGGACGTTCGAGACCGACCTCGAGGCGTGGGAGCCGATCCGCGACGCCGTCGAGGCGCTCGCGACCGACCTGGCCGCGGCCCTGGACCGAGAGAATCTCCGGTACGGGTCGGTCGGAGTGGCGTTCCGATGGGCCGACTTCACCCGGACCCAGCGCGTCCGCGCGCTCGGGGGCGCGCAGGAAGGAGCCTCCGCGCTCCGGCACGGAGCGACCCGGCTCGCGCGCGAGCTCTGGGAGACCGACGGCGCCCACGGGCGGCGGCCGGTCCGCACGGTTTCGGTGCGGACGGAGCGACTGACGCCGCGCCACCAACGACAGCGTCGGCTCGACGAACCGGGCGATGTCGCGGTCGGCGGGGGTTAAGAGCCCGCGCACGTCGCATCGGACCGGGGAGGTCAGGGCCACGTCCGGATCGTTCGCGAAGGACGTGGCGCAACTGTTGCGCCCGATCGGCGCACTCGGCCTTCCACTTCCGTCGTTCGATGGCCGATCGCTCCCGAACGTGGCGGCCACGGCGGTGCGGGCGACGGGAGCCTCCGTCGAGGCGTCGGAGCTGGTCGCCCCGCTCGCGCGCGACCTCGACCCGTTCGACGGTCGGCGCGCCGAGGGAACGGTGATCGTCGGGATCGTGGACGGGCTCGGATGGGGCGCACCGTTCGGTGAGGACGGTGCGGGCCGGCCAGCCGGGATCCCTCCCGCCTGGCTGGACGCCCGCCCCATCACCTCCGTGTTCCCGACGACCACCACCGTCGCCCTCACGAGCCTCTCGGCCGCCGCTCCCCCGGGTCGCACCGGGGTCGTCGGCCACCGGGAGTACCTCCCTCGGTTCGGGACCGTGACCGAGATCCTCCACATGACGCCCCTCGGGAACCCGCACGCCGAGAGCCTGGTCGGCCCGGGCTGGACGCCCGCGGACATCTCGGGCGTGCCAACGATCTTTCGCCGCGGGGTTCCGGCCGTCGCTGTGACCCGCGGAACGTACGCGGGGTCCGGGTTCACGCGCACCCTCTACGACGGGGCGGAGTTCGCGCCGTACGCGACCGCGGGGGATCTCGTCCGGGTCCTCGGGAGACTCCTCGACCGCCCGACGCCCCCCGCGCTGGTGTTCCTGTACTGGGACGAGCTCGACACCGTCGAGCACCTGCACGGCCCGGACCGGGAGATGGCGGAGTTCGAGGTCGCGCAGGTGGCCCGGATCCTCGATGCGGTCCGGCGACGCGTCGCACCGGAACGCGCGCGTCGCACGACCCTCCTCCTGACCGCCGACCACGGACAGGTGTCGATCCCGCCCCAGGGACTCCTGCGGGTCGATGCCGAACCGTCGATCCTCGAACACCTCGCTCGCCCTCCCGCCGGCGATCGGCGGGCCGTATTCGTCGTCCCCCGTCCCGGGCATGCGGACGCCCTCCGGGACGCTCTCCTCCGACACCTCCCCCCAGGAACCGGCTACCTCGACGTCGATGCAGCGATCGCCGGGGGTCTGTTCGGCCCCCCGCCGTTCCATCCGGAGCTCCGCGAACGCATCGGGGAGAGTATCGTTCTCCTGCCCGCGGGCGCGGGCGTGACCTACTCGATCCCGGGGGCCGCGGCGCGACCGCATCACCGACCGGGCGCCCACGGCGGTCTCGACCCGGCCGAGTTCCTCGTACCCCTGATCACCGGGCCCCTGAGCGAACTCGACTGAGCCGCCCCGCCGGCTCAAGTGGGCGCCGGGGTTGGTCGGTCGCGCGATGTCGGAGCTGCGGCAGGACCCGTTCTCCGGTCGGTGGGTCGTCATCGCCGAGGGACGGCTCGCGAGGCCGGACGAGTACCGGGGACGTGCCCCCGCCCCGCCGGACGGAGAGTGTCCGTTCTGCGGCGGTCACGAGGCGCGGACGCCCGCGGAGACGGCCGCCTTCGGTCCACCGGGCCGACCGCCGAACGCTCCCGGGTGGACGGTACGGTCGATCCCCAACCGGTTCCCGACGCTCGAGGGACCTCCCGACCCGCATCTCCTCGGGGAACGCACGCCGCTCGGCGTCCGGCGCGCGGCGACCGGCTACCACGAGGTGATCGTCATGAGCCCGGATCACGCGCCCGGATTCGCGGAGTTCCTTCCCGAGGCGGCCGCCGAGGTGCTCCGGATGGGCCGGGACCGGATCCGCGACCTCGCGGGCCGACCGGGGATCCAGAGCTCCATCCTGTTCGAGAACGCCGGGCCCGAGTCCGGAGGCACGCTGACGCACCCCCACGCGCAAGCGATCGCGCTCCCGTTCGTGCCGTTGGAGCTCGCCGAGGAGGCCGCGGGCGCCCGGGCGTGGGCCCGCGCGGAGGGGGTTCCGTGCGCATACGAAGAGATCGGGGCGCGCGAGGAGGCCGGCGGGGCTCGCCTGCTAGACCGAGGCGCATCGTTCGTGACGTACGCCCCGTACGCCTCCGCCCTTCCGTACGAGGTGCGATTCCTTCCCCGTCGGCATGCGCGGACGTTCGGCGATTCGACCGACGCGGAGCTCGACGAGCTGGCGGAGCGGGTGCCCCGGACCCTGCGCGCGCTCCGATCGCTCGTTCCGGGCGTCTCCTACAACCTCGTGACCCGGAGCGGGGCGGGCGGGCTCGGCAGCGAATCGGAGCACTGGTACCTCGAGTTGCTGCCGCGGACGATCCGCCCCGACGGCTTCGAGGTCGGCACCGGGGTCGCCGTCAATCCGATCCCGCCCGAAGCGGCGGCCGAGCGGCTGCGCGCCGCCCTCGCGGCTCCCGAGGCGGTCGGCGAGAAACGCTAAGGGTCGGCCCCTCGTCGACCGCGCGTGGCCGACCTGCGCGAGCCGATCGTCTCCCTCCTGGGGCACGTCGACCACGGCAAGACGACGCTCCTCGACCGCATCGCCGGGAGCGTGCGCGCCTCGCGGGAGGCCGGCGGGATCACCCAGCACATCGGGGCCGTCGAGGTACCGGGCCCGGTCGTCCGGAAGCTCTGCGAGGGGATCCTCCGGGGCGACCAGATGCGCATCCCGGGGCTGCTCTTCGTCGACACGCCGGGACACCGCTCCTTCGAGACCCTCCGCCGGCGGGGCGGGGCGCTCTCCGACCTCGCGATCCTCGTCGTGGACGCTCGCGAGGGGTTCATGCCGCAAACTCGCGAGTCCGTCGAGATTCTCCGGCGCGAGAAGACGCCGTTCGCGGTGGCCCTCACGAAGATCGACCTCCTGCCCGGCTGGCGCAAGGCCACGGGAACGGTCTCGCTCCGCGAGGAGATCCAGCGGTCCGGCCCGGAGTTCGAGAAGGCGCTGGACGCGCACCTCTACCGCGTCGCGGAGGACCTCGTCCAGATGGGATTCTCGGCGGACCGGTACGACCGGGTCACCGACTTCACCCGGAACCTCGGGATCGTCCCGGTGTCGTCCAAGACCGGCGTCGGCGTCCCCGAGCTCATCGCGCTCCTCGTCGGCCTCGCGCAACGGTTCCTGACCGAGGAGCTCGAACTCCAGGCGGGCGAGGGGGAGGCGACGATCGTCGAGCGGAGCGACCAGCGCGGGGTCGGCCCGGTCAGCAGCATCATCGTCTACAAGGGGACCCTCAAGGTCGGCGACACCGTCGTCGCGACCGGCCGCACCGAGCCGTTCGAGACCCGCGTGCGCGGGATCTACCGCCCGATCCCTCCCAAGGAGGGGAAGGTCTCGAAGCAGCGCCGGCTCGAGTCGCTCGCCGCAGTGCGCGCGGCCGCGGGCGTGTATCTGTCGGCGCCCGGGATCGAGGATGCGATGCCCGGCGGGCTCCTCAAGGTCGTCCGGACGACCGCCGAGACCGAGGAGGTCCGGGCCGCGCTGACCCGCGAATCGCACCCGGTCGCCGAGCTCGCGGAGAGCGGCGTCGCCATCTACGCCGACACGCTGGGGGGGCTCGAGGCGCTCGCCTTCGAGTGCCGGCAGAGGAACCTGCCGGTCCACGAGGCCGGGGTCGGACCGGTCGGGCGGTCGACCATCCTCCGGATGGCCGACGTGAAGGACCCGACCCATCGGGCGGTGATCGCGTTCAACGTGCCCGTGCTTCCCGACGCCCTCCCCGAAGGGGAGGACGGGCCGGTCAAGATCTTCCGGGCCGACGTGATGTACCGGGCGATGGAGGAGTACGAGACGTGGCGCCAACAGAGGAGCCGGGAGCTCCAGGCCCAGCGGCGGCTGGAACTCGTCCACCCCGCGAAGCTCGAGGTGCTGCCCGGATTCGTGTTCCGCGTCTCCAAGCCGGCGATCGTGGGCGTGAAGGTGGTCGGCGGGACGCTGCGCCCGGGCGTCCGCCTGATGCACACCGACGGATCCGAGGTCGGGGTGCTCCGCGGCCTGCAACGGGACGGCGAGAGCGTCGCCGAAGCGGAGGAGGGGACCGAGCTCGCGGCCTCGATCGAGGGGGCGGTGATCGGTCGGAATCTGAAACCCGGCGATGCCCTGCTCACATCGATCCCGGAATCGGCGGCCCGGGCGTTGCGGCAGCAGGCCCTGACGCCGCGCGAGGGCGAGATCCTCGAAGAGGTCGTACGGATTCACCGGGCCGAGAGGCCGTTCTGGGGGCAGTAGTCGCCCCCCGGCTCGGTCAGCTCGGGTTCGGCGGGTCGGGCGGCTCGTCGTCAAACTCGTCGGTCTCGTCGACCGCGAGCTCCGGCGGAGGCGGCGGAGGCGGTCCCCGGTAGATCGAGGTCCGCAGGAACAGCCCGAGGAACAGGGCCATCGCTCCGATCCCGAGCAGGACGACTCCGCCGACGATCACCGAGATCTCGGCCCAGGTCGGGATCGCCAGACTCGGGGCCGAGTACGTCTCCGCGACCTGGCCGGTGAAGTTCACCGACGACTTCGCGGCGGCCCAGATGGTGAGAAGGTAGTACGAGGGGAGGTCGCCGTGCGTCGTCCAGTCACCGTGCGTCGTAGCGTTCCAGTGGACGACCGGGAGCTCCGTCGTGGGGCAGGCGCCGACGGCCGCGCCGCACGAGACGGCCGGCCAGAGGCTCGCCTCAGCCGCGCTCGAAGCGACCCAATCGAACGAGAACACCGAAGAGGCTCCATCGGTGACCGGGACCGGCACGCCCCGGGAGGCGTTGCTGGTCAGATTCTCGATGTCGATCGGCCACGACTCCCGGAGGGTGCCCGGGTCGGGCGCCAGCGCGAGCGATGCGATCACTCCCGCGCCGATGACCGCCATTCCGATGCCGACGAGAACGAGGCCAGTGCGCACCGCCCTGACAGTCCCGCACCTCTCAAATAGGCTTCATTCGGCGCGGTTCCCGAAGGCCGTTGGACGAGAATTAATAGGGCCCGGCCATCACGGGAGTACCGTGGGCGAGACCGGGACTCGACCCGAGGTGGCCGCCGCTGGGGGACCGACCCCCTGCCCGATGTGCCGCAGCACGCACCGGATCGTCGACCCCGCCCGCTCGGAGACCTGCTGCGCCGAATGCGGTCTCGTCCTCGACGAGGTGGCGATCCTCTCCAGTCCTCCCCCACCGATCGACCCGCAGACGTCGGCCGGCAGCGGGCGCGGGATCGGCCCCTTTGTGACCCCCGGAGGGTCGAAGCGACTCTTGGGGTCGACCCTCTCGCTCAGCCGCGACGGGCAGGGACGCCGTCTCGATTGGCATCGGCGGTACGAGTTCCAGCACCTGAAGCGCGTCATGCAGCGGCAGACCTCCCGGGTCGCTGACGGCGCGCTGGAGCGCTCGCCCGTCCGCGGCGAGATCCAGGTCGCGGGGGAAAAGATGGGCCTCCCGCCGATCGTGCTCACCGAGACGGAGCACGTCTATCGCGAGTCGAAGGCGCGGGGACTCTTCCGAGGCCGGAGCCTGCCGGCGAGCGTCGGGGCGTGCGTCTACGCGGCGTGCCGCCGGTACTCGATCCCCCGGACGCTCGGGGAGGTCGCGACCGCGGTCGGCGCGGAGCGGGCCGAGGTCGGCCGCACCTTCAAGGTCATCCAGCGGGGCAGCGGGCTCGCGATCCCGGGCGTGGGCGCGAAGTCGTTCCTCGCACGGTACGCGCAGGAGCTGGCCCTCTCCCCGCGGGTCCGGTCCACGGTCGAAGCGATGCTCGACGAAGCGCGCGAGGACCCCGAGCTCTCCGGATTGAGCCCGCACGGTCTCGTCGCGGCGCTGATCTATCTGGCCGCGGAGCGCAACGGCGAGCACCGGTCCCGGGCGCAGGTGGCGCGCGTGAGTTCCGTGACCGAGGTGACGCTCCGCTCGACCAGCCGGCTCGTCCAGAAGGTCTGGGCGCACGACGAGCAGGCCCACGCGACCGAGTCGCCCGATACTACTTCGTGAGGAAGTAGCCGGCGGCTTTCTCGCGCACCTTCCGACGGGCGAACCCCTTCGTCTGCAGTTCCTGCAGGGCGTTCATCACCATCGTCTTCGGCAGCTTCGCGGACTGAGTGATCCGCTCGGCGGTGCCCATCTTCTCTTCGACGAGCATGCCGAGCTCCTTCATCGCCTTGTAGACCTTGACCGCGTTCGACGAGACCTCGTCCTCGATCCCCATCGGATCCCCCGCCGGGCGTGCCGAACGACCCGGCCAGATAATGCCTCCGGACGGCGGAGGCGACCGGACCACTTTTACCGGACCGCGCCTCCGGTGTCCCGCGGGCATGGCCGAACCCCGAGCGACGATCGTCTGGGATCCCCGGTTCACCGACTACGACTTCGGAGGGGACCACCCGTTCTCCGAGGCCAGTCGCTCGCTCGCCGTCCGCCTCCTCGAGCTCTCGCTCGATGTCCCGGACGCTCCGGACGTCGCGTGGATCCGATCGGTCGTCCCGAGCGGGCGCCCGGAGCTGTCGACGTTTCACGCGACCCCGTACCTGGACTTCGTCGAGCGCGCGGGAGCGTACGAGGAGCGGCTCTACCTGGACCAGGGCGATACGCCCGCGTTCCCCGGGTGCTACGAGGCCGCGGCGCGCCTGGTCGGAGGGGCCACGGTCGCGCTCGAGCGCACGCTGGAGTCCCGGCGCCCCGCCTTCCACCCCGGGGGCGGCCTCCACCACGCCCACCCGGGACGCGCGAGCGGGTTCTGCGTCTTCAACGACGTCGCGGTCGCGATCGCGGCCGCCATCGCCCGAGGACTGCGGGTCTGCTATCTGGACATCGACGCCCATCACGGAGACGGTGTGATGTACGGGTTCTACGACTGCGGGCGGCTGCTCGACATCGACGTGCATCAGGACGGACGTACGTTGTTTCCGGGGACCGGCTTCCCGAACGAGACCGGCCGGGGAGACGGCGCCGGGGCGAAGGTGAATCTCCCGTTGCCCCCGACCGCGGGCGACGAGGCGTTGCTCTCCCTCGTCCGACGAGTCGTCCCGCCGCTTCTGGAGTCGTTCCGGCCCGAGCTGATCGTCGCCCAGCACGGGGTCGACGGGCATTGGGGGGACCCGCTCGCGCGCCTCCAGTACACGCCGGAGGCGTACGCCCAGATCGACCGCTGGCTGCTCGAGTGGTCCCAGAGGTACAGCGACGGGCGGCTCTTGGTCACCGGAGGAGGAGGATACCGCGCGGAGTCCGTGGGACGGGTGCTCGCACGAACGGGGCGGATCCTGATGGACCCGGACTCCGTTCCCGCGGACGGCGTCGCGCTTCCGGAGCCCTGGCGCCTGGAGTTCTTCGAAACGATCGGGACGGAGGCGCCGCCCGTGTGGGCCGAGCCGGCGACTCCCCTCCCGAGTCGCTGGCGGCCGGAGCACGGGGACCGTCTGGTGGCGGAGCTCGAGGCCGCGATCGGGATCCGATTTCCCGGGCCTTAGAGCCGTCCTCCCCAGGAGGCCCGGTCGAGCCAGTCGAGGTCGACCGCCCGGATCCCCCGCTCGAGATCGTCGCGCCGGAGCTCTTCGGGGGGTCCGCGACGGAACTGCGCCCGGACGTACGAGGTCGCGACGGTCGCGGCACCGATCTCCCGGAGCGTTCGCTCCGCTTCCTCACGGACCGTGCCCGGCCTCCGGTCCAAGAGCTCGACGTGCAGCGTCCCAAAGAAGGCGTCCCTCGCGAGCCAGTACCGGAGGTACGCCTCCAGCAGCTCCCGCGCGCCTTCGTCCAACTTCGGCGGGCGATCCGGAGGGACCGCCACCCCGAGGGGAGAACCTCCGCCCGTCGGGGCGAGCTCGACGGCCTCCCAGCCGTCCTCGCGGGACCCGAGCGCGACCGGCCCGGCCCGACCGTCGAAGTACATCGGCAGGAACTCCCACGGTTCGTCGATCGGCGGAGGCGGATCGGGCGGGAACGAGCCGGCGGAGGGCAGGGGAATCCGGTCGCCGAGCCACTGGCGAACCGGCTCCTCCTCCTCCCATCGGCCCTCGGCCTCCAGCACGCGACGGATCTTGCGACGTCGGCGAGCTGCTTCGGCGACGCGCCGCTCGCCCTCGCGCCCGATCCGGGTCCGGACGGCGAGGAGCTCCGCATCGAACCCGCTCGGCTCGCGATCCTCGCGGTCGCCCACCAACCCATCCAATCCGATCCCCGGGCACGAGAGCACCACGCTGGCTTGCAACCTATGCCCGACGTGGACGGAGATCGGGAACTCCCGGCACGGATGGGGGCGTACCGCGTGGACCGAGCACCGGTTTTCCGTCAACAGGACGCAGGCGCCGCCGTTGGACCGGGCCGGAACGCAGACCGATCCGCCGGCCCGCACCGCGGTCAGCTCCGGGCGAACCTCCCGAAGTCGGCGCCACTCGTCGGGGGCGACCTGAGGCGAGGTGTAGCAGCACAGCCCGCAGTCCGGGCGGCAGGCGAACCGGAATCCTCGCAGGAGGCCGACCTCGAATTCCGGGTCTGCCACGACCGCGGGGAACGGCCGAGCCGTATCACGCGTGCGCTCGCCCGTCCGACCGACGCGGGCTCATAATCGTCGATGGGGTGGCCGGCCCATGGTGCTCCGGGCGAAGGAGATTATGGACTCCCACCTCCTCAAGATCGACGGCGAGGTGGACGCTCTGACCTGCGCGCGCGCGATGCTGGCCGCGCGCAAGGGGTACGCGTTGGTCACACGCGGCGACCCGCCCGTCGTGGCCGGCATCGCGACCGAATGGGACTACCTCGAGAAGGTGGTCGCTCCCGGGGTCGACCCGAGCCGGATCCGCATGCGCGAGATCGCGTCGCCCGTGTTGCACACGTGCGCTCCCGATACCCCGACCGACGAGGTCGCGACGACGATGTCGCAACTCGGCGTCCGACGGCTCGTGGTACGATCGGGCGAGGAGGTGGTCGGGATCGTGACGTCCCGTCACGTCCTCTCCGCCTTCCGCCAGTACGTCGACCAGCTCTCGTCCGAGATCGCGGGCTTCCAGGCGACCCACGGACCGCTCGGGTGAGGCCGCGCGTGCCGGAGACGTTCCGCCGATGAGACGGGCCGGCCCCGGAGCCGGGGCGCCGCGCGACGGGGGGTGAGCGTTCCGTGGAGTACAAGTGGCGGGTGTTGTCGAACACCACGATCGCCACCCTGATGGCGGCGATCGACACGAACATCGTCCTGATCTCGCTGCCGACGATCGGCCGCGAGCTGCCGGGGACGTCGCCGACGCTGGTCCTCTGGATCCTCCTCGGGTACTCGCTCCTCACCGCCGTCGTGCTGCTCAACTTCGGGCGTCTCTCCGACATGTTCGGACGGGTCCGCCTCTACGTGCTCGGGTTCGCGATCTTCACCGCCGGCTCGGCGCTCTGCGGGTTCTCGCAGACCGGGCTCGAGCTCGTCCTCTTCCGCCTGGTCCAGGCCGTGGGCGCGGGGTTCCTCTTCTCGAACTCCGCCGCGATCATCACCGACGCCTTCCCGCCCAACGAGCGCGGGCGGGCGCTCGGCGTGAACCAGGTCTCGATCGTGGTCGGGGCGGTCTCGGGACTCGTGCTCGGCGGGATCATCACGTCCACGATCGGCTGGCGATGGATCTTCTTCGTGAACGTCCCGATCGGGGTGATCGCGACGCTCCGGGCCCGGATCGACCTGCACGAGATCGCCAAGCCCGAGGAGAAGCCCCGGATCGACTGGGCCGGGAACGTCCTGTTCGCCCTCGGGCTCACCCTGCTGCTGCTGGCGATCACGCTGGGGGCGCTCGGCCAGCTGGCCGGTCCGACCGCGATCGCGGTCGGCGGATTCGGGGGAGCGATGCTCGTCGCCTTCCTCTGGGTCGAGTCCCGCGAGGCCTCCCCGATGCTCGACCTCTCCCTGTTCCGAAATCGGCAGTTCACGGCGTCCGCCGTCGCCCTCCTGCTGAACGCGCTGGCCCGGGGCGCGTTCACGTTCATCCTCGTCTTCTACCTGCAAGGTCCGCCCCGGTTCCTCAGCCCGTTCACCGCGGGCCTCTTCCTCATCCCGGTCTCGGCCTCGCTCGCGACGGTCGGGCCGGTGAGCGGTTGGCTCTCCGATCGCTACGGTCCCCGGCCGTTCCTGGTCGCGGGGCTCCTCATTTCGGGGAGCGGATTCCTCTGGCTCTCGCAGATCGGCCCGGACGATTCGTTCTGGCAGCTGGCCCTTCCCCTCCTGCTCGTCGGGGCCGGGATGGGGCTGTTCGCGGCGCCGAACCGGGCGGCGATGATGACGGCGGTCCCGCCGACCCGTCGGGGGGTCGCCTCGGGGATCGGCACCACCTTCCTGAACACCGGTTCGACGGTCAGCCTCGGCTTCACCCTCGTCGTGATGGCCTCGGCGCTCAGCCGCTCGGAGATCCAGCAGATCTTCCTGGGCACCGCCAACTCGTCCGTGCCGTTCGCCGGAGGCGCGGGATTCCTCGCCGCCATCCATCTGATCTTCCTCATCTCGTCGATCCTGGTGTTCAGCGCGCTCATCCCCACCGTGCTGCGAGGCCGCGAGCCGCCGGCTCCCGTGCCGTCCCCCGAGTCGGTCGACTGACGGGCAGGTTGCGGGCCGGCCCGAACGGGCGCTCCGGCGAACGGTGGGTCACCGCCGCGAGAGTCGACCCCACGCGAACACCAGCAGGAGCCCGAGCACGGCGACGCCAAGGACCAAGCCTACGACGATGACCTCGGCGCCGGCGCTCAGGAGCCCGGGTCCGGGATTCGAGGGGTTCGGGTTGAGGATGACGGCGATCGAGACCGTCGCGTTGCTGCCGATCTTCGTGACGTTGAAGTAGTCGCCGTAGCCGGGGGCGTGGACGAAGATCGTCCAGATTCCCGGCGTGAGGTTGAACTCGGTCGTTCCCTGCGGCACCGACGGGTACGCGATCCCGTTCAGGTAGACGTCCGCCGCGGGAACGTCCAACGTGAGGCGCAGGACGCCGAGCACCGGCCGCGGCTTGACGAAGTCGACCGGGACCGTCCCGTTCTGCGTGAGGGTCTCCTCGCCCGCGCCGAGGGCCGACAGGTAGCCGTCCGACCCGTCGGTATACGAGAACTCGCCCGCGGGCACCCACAGTTCGCCGGTGGCTCCCGCGAACGTGCGATTCTCCGTGACGCCGTCCGCCGTGACCGAGACGTTCCAGGTCACGTTGAACGGTAGCCCCTGCTCCGAGAACGTGACGTCGTATCCGAGGTAGAACGGGACCGGCACGGTCGTGTTGCTTCCCCGGACGTCGAGGGTCGGGGCCAGACCGAACGTCGCGAAGCTGGCGTTGCTGGACGCGGCGGCGAGATCGTACGTGCCGTTGTCCAGGTGCTCGACCAGCGACGGACCGGACGTGGCATTGTCGAACTCGAACAGGGAGCCGGCGCGGGAGAGGAGAATCTCCCAGCTCGAATTCGCGGGGAGCCCGGACGCGGCAAAGGTCACGTTCGACTCCGGGGAGCCGGACGGGTGCTTCGCCGATCCCCCCGCCGACATGAGGTCCGCGCCGGCGCTCGGCCCGTTCCCCCCGGCGGAACCGGCCCGCGGTGACGTCGGAGGGCTCCCGACGATCGCGACGGAGACCAACGTTCCGATCAGCAACGCAGCGAGCAGGCCCGCGAGGGCTAGCGATGATCGCCCCATCGTCGCGAACTGGGCGGGCGCACGATAACGTGCGGGTCCGGCGCCCACCGAGTACTACGGAATCTCCGGCGTTCTCGACGGCCGGCGGTCGCGGGCCGTCCCGACCGGCGGGAAGGGGTTCGCTGGGCGTCCCGGGCGCTCGGGGCCGACTTACAGGACCTCGATCGCGATCGAGTGGCCCGTCGCGCGGATGTTGTTCAGCACGATGTGGGTGGCGCCGTCGAGGATGACGCCCACGGAGTCGAGCTCCGCCAGGACATCCTCGATCACGGAGTGGCTGCTGTCGACGAACACGACGCCCGTCGAGTGGCCCCGGTCCAGGACGTGCGCCACGAGCAGGGCGCTCGATTCGAGCGCACCGACCGCCTCCGAGTGGTCCTTCGCGGTCACGTACGTCGCCGAGGCGTCCGTCGTGAGCGCGAACAGCACGCCCGTCGAGTGGAGCGTCGCCGAGACGTCCGACACGGAGACGTCCGTCGAGAGCGAGACGTTCGCCCCGAGGGACTGGTTGTACGCGACGACGTCCGTCAGGGTGAGGTCACTCGAACCGGGGAGCCAGTAGTACGGATACCCGCCCGATGCCGGGTTGTCGAACGCGCCCGAAACGAGGCCGGCGGCCCCGTCCCACGCTCCGATCGACCAGAACGACGCGTCGTGGCTGCTGAGCGCGTAGACGCCCGTCGCCCCCGGACCGAGCGCGAGGACGTCCCAACCGTACGTGCCGGTCGACCCCACGTCCGAGATCCCGGTGGCGCCGTTCGTCACGTCGACGTTCCACACCGAGGTTCCGAACGAATCCCCGACGAAGACTCCCATCGACCCGTAGGTCGAGGTGACGTTCCAGACCTGCGCGTCGCGGTCGCCCCACAGCAGGATCTGCAGGTTGTAGCCGTCCCCGGCCACGATCTGGTTCGCGACCTGGTCGTCGATCCCGCCGAAGATCTCGACGCCCGAGGTGTAGTAGAACGCCTCGAACGTGAACGGCGCGGGCGCGAGGAGCCCCGACTCGAACCCGATGATCGGGTAGTCGATGATGACGAAGTTTCCGGACGGGGAGTCCGTACCCTGGAAGACCGCGTTCACCTCGATCGGGTTCGTCACGCCCTGCGACATGAACACCGAGAATTCGGGGAACCCGTAGTCGTTCACGTGCTCGAAGGAGAGGTTCATGTTCACGGTCAGTCCGGAGAAGTCGTACGGGGCCACGGACGAACCGGTGACGTGCAACGCCAGCGCCGCCTCCTGCGCGTTCGAGAACGCGTAGAGCGGGGCGTCCAGGGTACCGGGCGACGACGACAGATCCAGCGTGTAGGCGCTCACCGATCCGGTGATCGGCGTGCCGTTCTCCGTCGCGTAGCCATCGGCGAATCCCTGCACGTAGTAGCTCGACGTCCAGGGCGCTCCGAGCGGCGGAAGATACGTGCTGAACTTCCCGGCGTTGTTCGTCGGGAGCCAGCTCATGTTGTCCCGCTCCCCGAGCGTCGAGTTCCACGGGTCGAGGACCGGCGGGGTGTTCCCGACGAACACGAAGCCGTACGACGGCTTGATCGATCCCGAGATGTGGATCGAACCGGACGCCACGGCGACCTGCGGCTGGGAGTTCCAGAGCCCGTAGAGCATCGCGGGGCCCTGGTTGATGTCGAGCGTGTGGCTCGGCGTCCAGAAGTCGGCGATCCCGGTCGACGTCTCACCGGTGTCGGTCCCGAAGTTGTAGGCGGACGGGACGTTCTGCCAGCCGCCGTGCGTCAGGTTCGTGTACTCCAGGTTGATGGTCCCCTGGACCGAGCGGAACACCGAGTTGTCGCCCCCGATGTTCCCGACCAGGACGATCTCCGCGTCTCGGAAGATCCCCCCGGGCGCACCCTCGAACCCATCGATCGAGAATCCCGGGACGTTCGCGGGCCGCGAAGTGGCGGCGGTGGGGTTGTTGAAGATCACGTCGCTGGCGAGTCCGGTGAACACCTGCCCCGTCCCGGAGAAGACGAACCGGTAGCCGTAGGCGACCTCCGTCCGGTTGCCGGCCGTGACCGTCGCGTTGTTGTAGAGCTGGATGGTGATCGGGTAGGACGCGGGGGAGATCGGGATCGTACCACCCACGCACTGGAACACTCCGCCGTACGCGTTGAGGATCTTCTGGACCCCCACGGAGTTGTTGCCGCAGGCGGAGTAGATAGTGCCCGGCTCGATTTCCGGCGGGCCCGACATGTTGAACGTGTCGTCAACGAAGTGGATGCCGGTGTCGTTGAAGTTGATCACGTTCTGGGTCCAGAAGAACCCCTGGTCGGAGCCGGGGATCGAGATGTTCGTGGCGACCGTGTTGAGCTGGATGCCGAACTCGTAGACGCTGCCGACGTAGCCGTCGTGCTCGCCGGACGGCTCGGTGTAGACCGCCGAGTCCGGGTCGGTCACGTTGGGCGGGGCGGCGAACGTCACTTCGCCCATGATGTGGGACGTGTTGTACGAGTACGGGGTCGCGCCGAGACCGAAGTCCCCGAGGCCCAGCGGCGCCGGCTGGGCGACGTAGAACGGATTGATGGTCCCTTGCGCGTCGGGGTGGACCGGGTGCTCCAGCAGGGCCAGGTTCGGCAGCGAGGTCAGTGGTCGGAGCGACGGTCCCGTATGGGCCAGAGACGCGATCCACGGGATCTTGAGGAGGCTGGGAGAAAGGCCCGAGAGCAGGTTGGTGGTCGACGGCGCCGTCACCGGGGTCAGGGGTTCGACGGCCGTCCCCGTCGATGGGCTCGCGGCCGAAGACGCCGCGAGGAGTGAGCTCGAATCTTCCGCCGCCCGGGGGCCCGCCATGGCAGCGGCGCCCAGCATCGAGGCCGCGGGAAGAATCATCAGAAGGGCGATCCCCGTCACAACGGCCCACACCAATCGCTTCGCGACGACCCCACGGTCGAACATGGTAGGCGCCGGATGGCCGGGTTATACATAGAGCATTCCTCGCGCGATTTTGCGACTTGCCCCCGGGGAGTTCCGACGCTCCTCCACTCGAGCGGCAGAGGTTCGGTGTCCCTTCCCGCCGTTTGGCGATCGGTTCGGTCGCCCTTCCGGGCCTGCGCGGCAGGGTAGTCCGCGTCAGTAGGGACCGGAAAATCCGAGAGAATCCGGATTTACCCGAAATGTTCCGAATCCGACGTCGAATTGGCGGTTTGCGCCTATCTTCCGCATTAAATGGGGCACTTTTGGTCGACCACCCGAACAAGGGGTGGCGGATACGGACGGTCGCAAGCTCCAGCGGTCGGGCGGGTCTACGTTTCAGGTGGCGCTTCCGCGCACCTGGGTTTTGGAACGGGGCCTGAAGCCCGGGGATCTGCTGTTCGTCGAGGCGATGGACGACGGGTCCGTGTCCGTGCGGTCGGACCCGACCAGTCGTCCGACGCCCGAGCGCAAGGTGTTCGACATCTCGCGCCTGGAATCCACGGACCACCTCCTGCGCAAGCTCATCGGGGCCTACGTGGCGAGCTTTCACCTCATCGAGGTCCGCTTCGATCCCGGGTCGGCCGGGGCCTGCCGGAGGGTGGCCCGGGAATTCTGTCGTCGCGTGAACGGGGTCGAGGTGGTCGACGAATCCCCGACGCACCTGGTGCTTCAGGATCTGTCCACCGGGGTCGAGGTCGATTCTCTCCGATGCCTGCGACGCATGCACCTGCTCGTCCGCGCGATGCTGGGAGACGCCCTTCGCGGACTTCGGGACGGCGACGCCGGTCGCATCGAACGCGCGCGTCAGCAGGCCGAGGACGTCAGTCGCATGTGCTGGATCATCGCGCGCCACACCCAGCCGACGGCGGCCGCGGCCCGTCCGGCCTCGGACGACGGCTTCTCACGATCGCCGTACCCCTGGCTGGTGGCGAAGCTGCTCGAGAGGACCGCGGGCCGAGCGGCCGAGTTGGCCGAACGGGCCCCGACCCTGCGGCGTCTGCGCAGCGTAGACCCGACGATCTTCGAGGAGCTCGAGGCCTCCGTACAGGTCGTGATCCAGATGCTGGACGCGGCCGTCGGAGCGCTGTTCGCCAACGATAGCGATCAAGCCAACGATGCGATCGACTCGGTCCTCCGGCTGCAGGATTCGCTCGAGTCGCTCCTGGGCCGACTGTCCCTTGACCGAGCGGTCGCTTGGACCGATCTGCACATCGTCGTCGATACCGTCGGCGGATCCGCGGGCCACGTGCGGGAGATCGCCAAGCACGCCCTCGACGTCGCGGTGCTCCGCGAGCCGGCGCACGGGTAAGGCCTCCCGTCACGAGACCCTCCGACGCGGCCCAGTGCGCAGGCCGACGGCGGGATTGCGCGGAGACGTACCGGACCTCGTCCTCCGGGTCACTCTCGGCGCGGCCGGTCGGAGTACGGACCATCCGTAAACTCCGTCGGGCTTCCGGAGTCCCGTCGGGTGCGGACCGGACCCGTGGGTTCGTCGTACCTTCGAACACTCCTTCGCCCGAGACTATCAACGCGGGTCCCCGTCCGACGTTCGCCGAGGTCGACACCGAGCTCGGCGAACCAAGGAGGACGCAACGGACAATGGGAGCGAACAACGCGCGGTTTCGAGAGCGGCGCCGCGGCTATCTGCGGCGGATGCGCGGGGAGAAGCAGGGAGTGTCGCCGGTCGTGGCGACGCTGATCCTGATTCTCATCGCGGTCGCAGCGGCGGCAGCGCTCTACTTGTGGCTGGTCGCCTGGCAGGGCGGCGTCACGGGGAGCATCGGGAGCCCGGGGGCTCAGTACACCCTCTCCATCGGCGGGAGCACCTCGGAGTACCCGTTTGCCTCGCTCGCGGCAGCCCAGTTCGAACAGAACAACACTGACGTGGCGGTGAGCGTGAACGAAGGCGGCAGCGGCGCGGGAATGGCCGCGGTTTGCTCCGGGCAGATCAACATCGGCGAAGCGGCCACGTACTACGGTACGGGTCTCTCGTCGACCCCCGCCACTCTGCAGACGGAGTACGGATGTCCGTCGACCGTGGCGGTCGAGGTCGTCGCCTACGACGGCGTCGACCCGATCGTCCAGGCCGCGAACCCCCATGGGCTCCAGGGCCTGGCGTGGGACACGGCGCAGGCGGTCTTTGTTGCGGCGAGCACGTCGACGCCTACGGCGGCAACGAACCTCCACCTCGCGGGGGCGTACACCTTCGGCAACGGCCTTGCGACGGCCGCGGAGGTTCCGGTTCCGGCGTATGCTGGAGCGGCCCCGGGCTTTGCCTGGGACCAGATCCCGGCGTGCGCGAGCGAGGCCGCGACTGCGACGTGCGCGGGAGTTGCGTTCCAGCTCTCCGCGGGCGTCTCGGGCGGCTCGGCGATTCCGGGAACGGAGACTCCGTGCACCGGCTTCGCGAGCGACCTGTGCTCGGCGCCGGCGTCTACGACAACCTGCGGATGGACCGTCTGCGCGGGCGGAACCACCTCCGCACCGGCGACGGATGAGATCGTCATCTCGGCGCGCTCGGACGTGGCGGGAGCGACCCAGTCGTTCATCGCCCGCGACCTCGCGGTCGGTGCGACCGGCGGGACTCCGCTCGGACTCGGCTTCACCGGCTGCAGCGGCGACAACCAGTGGGACGGCTGCAACATCGCCTTCCCCGGTGCCGACCTGCACACGGGTGACCAGGGGGTCATTTCCGCCGTTGCGGGAACCCCGGACGCGATCGGGTACGCCTCGGACGGGCTGGTCCAGGCCGGAGGGTCGGGCGTGACGCCCATCGCCTTCCAGGGCTACGGCCAGTCGGTCGTAGTGGCCCTCGCGAACGGCGCGGCGATCAAAGCGATCGCGGCGGGCATCGCCGACGACGAGACCAACAGCGCGACGTTCGCGACGAGCCAGGCGTATGTTGGCTGGCGGCCGTTCCTGAACGTGGAGACCGCGCCTCCGACCGGCGAGGCGCTCCGGTACCTTCAGTTCGTGATGGACCCGGCCAACAACCAGAACATCGCGACCGAGTCCCACGAGATCAGCGTCTACGCCTCCGGTCTCGCGGGCGTCGTTCCGGTGACTCCGATCCCCTGAGGAGTCGAGCCGAAATCTCCTCGTGAGCGCGAGGAGTTCGACCAACCCTTTCCCCCTTCTTTCTCATCGACCTCGGATCGAGTCGGACGTCGGCGACCGGGCCGTCCGTGCTCTCCCCGCGGGCCCGGAGAGATCCGGAGCCGTTCCCCAAAGGAATGTTAGTCGTCGTGGCCTGGGGCCCGGTCGGGGCGGTTGCGCAAGGACGGACGGTATGCGCGGTTTCCACCTCGGCAGGGCCCGGATCTTGGCTCTGGCCGGTGGGCTCGTGGCCCTCGGGGTCGCATCGTCCGGAGGACTGGTCGCGGCGGCCGTGCCGGGGATGACGCTGCCCCCGCCGGACAGTTGCATTGCCCCGATCCTTCCGTGTTCCATTGCGTTATCCATCGACTCCGGTTCCCACGGCAACCGTGTGACGGTCACGGCGTCCCAGTTCTGGCCGGGAGAACCGTTCACCGTCTACTTTTGGAACGGGACCTTCGGGGCCGCGGCGCTCGCCGTGGCCACCGGCTCAACCGGGACCGGGAGCTTCACCTCCGATTTCGCCACCCCGAACGAGTCGGTCGGCAACTACACCGTCTTCGTGACCGACCTGGCAGGGGACAACCAATCGGCCGGATTCCACCTCACCAAGGTACGGTCCGCGCCCAACGCCGTCGGAATCTCGGGGACAATGAGCCTGAGCGGGCAGGGGTTCTTGCCGAATCACGTGGTCCGCTTCCACCTTCACGGGACGCTCGCGACCACGACGGTGCCCTGCCGAACCAACGGTACGGGAGCGTTCTCCGGCTGTCTCGCGACCGTCCCGAACGTTCCCGTCGGCTCCACTCGGCTGATCGCGACGGACGGGACGTACACCGCACGGATCGATTTCACCGTCGTCTAGGCCGGGTCGCGCCCGTGACTCCACTCACGGTGATTCCTGCGGAGGGAAGCGGGGCTGGAGTGTCTCGACAGGAGATCGAGGGGCCGCTCGGAATGACTCCTCCATTTCTGGCGCGTACCCGCGAGGGAACGTAGCCCCGAGCGGATTCGAACCGCTGTCGCCGGCTCCAAAGGCCAGCATGCTTGGCCACTACACCACGGGGCTGTCCGGAGGAGTGGGATTCGAGGTTAAAGGCTCCCGTTCCGGACGGCACCCGTATGAGGGACCGCGCGCTCGGACGCGCATGCGCCGGACGAAAATCCTCGCGACCGTTGGGCCGGCGACCCGA
>JASHWW010000053.1 GCA_030043855.1 Thermoplasmata archaeon | reverse complement strand
ACGATCCGCGGGTCGAGAGCGGCCGCCGTGGCCGTGAACGTCGAGTCGTTGGACGGGATCCCCGCGGTCCCCGGCGTGTTCATCACGAGGCCGACCGACGGGGCGTACGCCCCGTCGTGCTCGGACGGATCGACCGTCAGCGCCACGGAGGGGGTGGTCGTCCCGCGGAAGACGATCGTCTGCGTGGTCCACGAGGTCACGCCGGTGAACATCGAATCCCAGTGGGTGATCGACCAGAGCGACGTGACGTCGACCCCGTTGTCCGTGATCGTCCAGTTCCAAAGGGAGAGCGGCGGCAAGTTGTCGACCCCGCCGGGCATCTGCTGCGGCAGTCCCCACTGGAGCAGCGGGAACGTGGTGACGGTCACCAGGCTCAACGGCAGAGCGTACGACGCCGTCAGCTGGATCGTGTACGAGCGCACCGCATCGATGCCGGTGCCGTACGAGATCGTATCCCGGAGGACGGAGGCGTGGGGGAGGAGGGTGGAGATCGTCTGGTCGTCCGAGATCGTGCCGAGCGGAAGCGTCGAGGCCGTTCCCAAGCTCCCCCCCGAGGGCGACGAGGCCCCCGCCGTGGCACCGGCGGACCCGAGCGCTCCGGCAAGGCCCGAGATCGCGACCAGAGCGGTCGCGACGAGGGCGAGTGAGGTCCTCAGGCCGGGTCGTTTCCCGTTCCTGTCGTAACCTGTCATTGTCCGGGCAAATTCCAGCCCCACACGGAGGTGGGGGAGCGGTAGTTATACTCCAACCCGGGGCCTATATCTAGTCTTGTCTCACGAACATTTGGGATCTGCGCCGGCGCCGACCGTGCGCGGGTTTGCTCGGGACTTCGGAGCCTCGACGACGCCGCGCTGGTGCGCCCTCGATGAGAACCCGCGACCCTCGGACCGTGTCCGCGCCGGCCGCGCGGCCGCGGTAGGATCTTCGCGGGTTCGTTACGGCTCGCGGATCAGGTCGTCCCGAATCTCGAGGCGGATCTCCGGCTCACGGGACTCGACGGCCCGCTGCATCGCGGCGACCCCCTCGGCGTCCGGGGATCCCTGCGCGAAGCAGGCCCTCCACGATGCTTCGCTGGGCCATCGCGCATAGCCGAGGTAGCTCCCATCGGCGGCCCGATGCAGTCGGCTGCCGTACGAACCGCATCGGTCCCGGATCGCCACGGTCACCCGGTGCCACGCCGCCTCGAACTCCGCTTCCTTCCCCGGCAGAATCCGCCATCGGTAGACGACCACGAATCCGTTCGCTCCCACGGGACCTCTCCTGGGCACTCGCGCGACACTCCCTGGGACCGGCTCACGCGGGGCGGATCGCGCCGGAGAGCCGAGGGAGGGAATCGAACCCCCAGGAAACGGATCTGCAGTCCGTCGCATTAACCATTCTGCCACCTCGGCTTGCGGAAGGGGAGGAGAGGCGCAGTAAAAGCGCTCGGGGCGAAGCTCCCGCTAGATCGGGCCGAGGCCGCGGGCGAGCCGCAACCGCCCGGTCCGGACGAACAGCCGAAGGCGCTCACCGAGCGCGATCGGGGTCCCGCCGGGCACGACGCGGCCTCGACGGATCGCTTCGAGCAGCTCCTCGACGGAGACGGCATCGCGCGGGAATTCGGTGTACGTCCGACCGAGGTGGGAGAGCACGTGGGCGTCGCTCCCGCCGGTGCCGGCGACGCCTCGGTCGCGCGCGATCGCGCGGGCGCCCCGATTCGCCGTTCCTGAATTGTGTCCGTTGAGCACCTCGATCGCACGGACACGCGCCGAGCGGGCGGCGGCGCGACCGACGCCGTGCGACCATCGGAGCGGATGCGCGAGTACCGGCTCGCCTCCGTGCGCGGAGATCCACTCGATCGTCTCCGCGAGCGGGCGTCCGGGCGTCGGCGCCTCGGACACCCCGAGCGCGAGCACATGGCCCACGGCGGTCGACACCTCCACCCCCGGCAGCAGCCGGAGGTTCGGGTACCGCGCGACCGCCGACCGCAGCTCGTCATGGCCGGCGACGGTGTTGTGATCCGTCAGGGCGAATCCCGCCAGCCCCGCGGCGTCCGCCGCCGCGGCGATCGCGGCAACCGGGACCGTCCCATCGACCGAGCGGGCCGAGTGGACGTGCAGATCGATCCGGACCGTGTCGGTCAACGGACCTTCGCTCCGATCGGCACATCCTCGGACGGGACGATCGAGGCCCCGGGTCCGAACGCGAGGACCGACCCGGTCGTCGCGTCGGGGGCGCTCCGGCGTACGACGAGGACCGACCCGGCGGGCCACCTCCCTTCGACCCGGACCGTTCGGCCTCCGAGGTCGACCTCGGTCGCTGCCTCGGCACCGGTCCCGACGGCGCGTCCGACCTGGATCGGGGTCGCCGCAAACTCGTCGTAGGAGATCGTCCGGTCCGCCGGCCCTGTGCCGGCGAGATACCGCCCGACCTCGGTCGCGGTGTCGCCGGTCAGGACGACCGCGCGCTCCCCGGCTTCCGCCGCGAGCACCATCCCTTGGGACTTCACCCCCCGAATTGTGCGGGGCGCCAGGTTCGCGAGGTACACGACCCGGCGGCCGACGAGCGCTTCCGCCGGGTACGACCCGCGCAGGCCAGCCACGAGTCGACGGGGCTCGGCGTCCCCGGTCTCGAGGTCGAGGACGTAGAGCTTGTCCGCCGACGGATGGA
The DNA here is from genome assembly GCA_030043855.1 of Thermoplasmata archaeon. Taxonomy (GTDB): domain Archaea; phylum Thermoplasmatota; class Thermoplasmata; order Lutacidiplasmatales; family UBA184; genus Lutacidiplasma. The sequence continues at coordinate 702 of JASHWW010000053.1, read as the reverse complement.
CGGCAACGGAGCGGATCACGCCGAGGCGGGCGGCGAGCGGGGCCCAGCCAGTGGGCGCCGGAGCCGCGACCGGCGCGGTCGGCGGCGCCTCCGGGCGCGGGAAGAGGGGCCGTACGTCCCCGAGCGGCTGGCCGGCCGGCACGGGAACGAGCGCGAGGTCCCACTCCCCCGACCCCGGGGCGGCGGGGAACCCCAGCATCCTGGCCAGCTCGGCGGACGAGAACGGGAGGACCGGGGCCAGCCATGTGCCGAGCGCCCGGAGCGTCCAGACGGTCTCGTAGAGCACGCGGGCCCGATCGTCGGGGGACGCCTGCCACGGCTTCGCTTCGTGGAAGCGGCGGTTCGCCTCCCGTACCTCGACGAGGGTCCGGTCGAGCGCCTCCTTCAACCGGACCGCGTCGTACTCCGCGGAGATCTCGGCGTGGGCCATGCGCAGTCGCGCCCCGACGCCGCCGGGCGCCTCCGCTGACCATCCGGCCGGAGGACTCGGCACGCGCCCGGCGTACCCGTCCCGGATCAGGACGAGCGTCCGCTGCACCAGGTTCCCGTACTGATTCGCGAGCACCTCGCGCCAGAGCTGGTGGAACTCGTCCCAGTTGAGCTCCGTGTCGTGGTTCTGCGGCGCGAGCGCCGCGGCGTAGAAGCGGATCACGTCCGGCGGGTACCGCGCGAGGAGCGACGGGACGAACGCTTCGGCGTCGG
>JASHWW010000052.1 GCA_030043855.1 Thermoplasmata archaeon | reverse complement strand
GACGTTCGGCGCGGAGGTGACGGTCGTCCGGGGCGACGCGCGGCGCCTGCCCGTCCCCGACGTCGAAGCGGTCGTCGGGAATCTCCCGTACGCCATCGCGACCCCCCTCCTCGTCCGGTACCTTCAGGCGCGCGTGCCGCGGATCGTCGCGCTCCTGCAGCGCGAGGTCGCCGAACGGTTGGCGGCCGGTCCGGGTTCGAAATCGTACGGCCGCCTCTCGATCCTCGCCGCGTTGTACGGGACCGTGGAACTCTACCGGGTCGTCCCGCCGAGCGCGTTCGTCCCCGTGCCGGAGGTGGAGAGCCGTCTCCTCGTCCACGTGGCGCGCGCGGGTCCGCTCCCCGTTCCGTCGGTCGTGGCGTTCGAAGGGATCGTGGCGGCCCTGTTCTCCTCCCGACGCAAGCAGCTCGGGAACCTCCTCCCCCGGATCGCGACGTCCCGTGCGGAGGCGGACTCCCTGGCCCGGGCGGCCGATTGGCCGACCGACTGGGCCACCCGTCGTCCCGAGGAACTCCCGCCGGACGCGTACTTCGCGCTCGCCACCGCGGCGCGGGGCTCGCATCGGATGCGGGGCTAACCGGACACCGCCCGCGCGGCGCGTCGCGACATGCGCCGGAGACGAAGCAGGTACCGGAGCGTACGGATCGGACCGACCGGGGCGGCCCAGCTCGGCATCGAGACGACCGTGCGGAACCCCATCCGCTCGTACACGGGCTGCCCCATGCGGCTCGCGAACAGGAACGCCACGTCGGCCCCCATCGACCGACCGGCCTCCACCGCCGCCCCGGTGATCTCGGTGCCGTACCCGCGGCCCCGCGCCGAGGGGATCGTTCCGACCGAAGCGATCCCCGCCACCCCTTCCGTGACCGTGACGGTCGCGCAGGCGACGGGGGACCCGTCCGCCCAGCCGACCAGGAACCGGTTCCGGGCGCCCCATACCGGGTCGTCGCCGGGCACCGACGGGAGCACGAGCGGGATCGTCCACCGTGGGATCCCGAACGCGGCGCACCAGACCGGAGCGAACGCGGCGACGTCCCGCCCGGGCGGGAGTTCCCGGATCGTCAGGCGCCGGGCCGGCCGGATCGAGGGGAGCGGTTCGAGCAGCATGCCCGGCTCCTCGACGCGGGCTCGCATCCCGCGCGCGACGAGGGCGCGTCCGATGCCGTCGGGGACCTCGCGCGGGAGCAGCACCCGCCACGGTCGATCCCGGCCGAAGAACGAGGCGGCGGCGTCGAGGTCCACCGGCGACACCGCGGCCGGGTCGACGACGAGCATGGTGTTGGTGAGGTCGACCGGTACGTCGGTCCGGACCCACGTCACGCCGGGGGCGTCCCGACGCGTCGCCCCCGGCAGGGTGCGGAGATACTGCCAGAGCGCTTCGCGCCCGGTGCGAAGGCAGCGCCCCACGGTCGGGGGCATCGCGGCCCGAGCGGACGGCATCGTCGTCGACCGCGGAACCCCGTCGGCGGATAACGGAGCGGTCCTCGCCGAGGGCCCGGGCGCGCGGACGAAAGCCTATGGCCGCCGCCGACCGTTCCGGGCCCGACGATGACCGTCGCGCGGGTCCGGGTGGTCGATTCGCACACGGCGGGCGAGCCGACCCGGATCGTCGTGGCGGGCGCTCCCGACCTGGGGCCGGGGTCCCTGGCGCTCCGTCGGCTCCGGTTCGACCGGGACGGCGAACCGTTCCGCCGCGCGGTCGTCGCCGAGCCCCGGGGCTCCGACGTGCTCGTCGGGGGGCTGCTGCTCCCCGCCGAGCACTCCCGGTGCGCGGCCGGCGTCGTGTTCTTCAATCCGGTCGGAACGCTCGGCATGTGCGGGCACGGCACCATCGGCCTCGTGACGACGCTCGCCCACCTCGGGCGGATGCGACCCGGTCCCGCGACCATCGACACGCCCGTCGGCGAGGTCGCGACCGACCTTCGGGCGAACGGGGACGTGGCCGTCCGGAACGTCGACAGCTGGCGGGAGCGCGCCGGTGTTCGGATCGACGTGCCCGGCGTCGGACCGGTGGTCGGCGACCTCGCCTGGGGGGGCAACTGGTTCTTCCTGATCGACGGGGCCCCGGCGCCGCTCGTCCCGTCCGAGGTTGGGCGACTCACGGAGTACTGCCTCGCCGTCCGCCGGACGCTCGCCCGTGCGAAGATCACCGCCCCCGACGGCGCGGAGGTCGACCACATCGAGCTGTCCGGTCCGCCGGCGGACCGCCACAATCAGGCGCGGAACTTCGTCCTCTGTCCGGGGGGTGCCTACGATCGGTCCCCGTGCGGGACGGGGACGAGCGCGAAGATGGCCTGCCTCGCCGCCGACGGCCGGCTCCGACCGGGCGTCGCGTGGCGTCAGGAGGGAATCCTCGGGACCGTCTTCGAGGGAACGTTCGAGCCGGCCGCCCGGGGGATCCGACCGACGATCGTCGGGCGCGCGTACATCACCGGCGAGGGAGAGCTCCTGCTCGACGATCGGGATCCGTTCCGGAACGGGCTCCCGGAATGACCGGGACGGAGTACGACATCGCCGTCGTCGGCGCCGGCATCGTCGGCGCCGCCTGCGGGTACTGGGCGGCGAGGGAGGGGTTCCGGACGATCGTGCTCGAACGGAGCCGCCCGGCGAGCGGGACCACCGCCGCCGGCATGGGCCATGTCGTCGTCATCGACGATCATCCCGGCTTGCTGGAATTGACGCGGTACTCGCAGCAACTGTGGCGCGAAGTCGGTCCCGCGCTTCCGCCCTCGGCGGGCTACCGGCCGACCGGAACCGTCTGGGTCGCGACGAACGAGGCCGAGGTCCGGGCCGGCGAGGCGCGGGGCGCCCGGTTGCGCGGTCACGGCATCGGGTGTCGGGCCCTGGGGCCCGACGAGCTCCGGAGTCTCGAACCGTCGTTGCGACCGGGTCTCCCGGGAGGATTGCTGGTCGAGGACGACCTCCTGGTCGATCCGGTCGGCGTGACCGAGTACTTCCTGGACCACGCCCGCAAGCTCGGCGCCACGCTCCGATCGGGTGCGGCGGTCACCGCGGTCGCGCCCGGTGGACCGGTGGTGGACGGCCAGCGAATCTCCGCCCGTGCCACGATCGTAGCCTCCGGAGTCGAGACGCCCGCGCTCGTGCCGGAGCTCTCGGTCCGGCCTCGCCGCGGCGTGCTCCTCCACCTGCCGCAGCCCGTCCCGCCGGTGCGCCACCAGGTGGCGGAGCTCGCCTACCTGGCCGGCGCGGCCGGAGACGATCCGCTGTCGCTCGCGCTCAATCTCCATCCGCTGGCCGACGGCACGGTCCTCCTCGGGGCGACGCGGGAGTGGATCGGACGGGAGACCACGGTGCCCGCCGTCCTGCTCGAACGGCTCCGCGATCGGGCCCGCCGGTTGGCCCCCGGGATCGCCGATCTTCCGAGTCGGGAGACGAGGGTGGGGTTCCGACCGGCCACGCCCGACCACCGGCCGTGGATCGGTCCGCTGCCGGGCCGGGACGGCGTCTGGGCGGCGGTCGGACACGAAGGCCTGGGCGTGACCGCTTCGATCGGCACGGGACGTCTGGTCGTCGACCAGATCGCGGGGCGTCGACCGGCGATCGCTCCGCAACCGTATCTGCCCGGACGAGCTGGCGGCGCGACCTGGGCGGACCGGGTCGGGGCTCCCTCCGCATGACGACCACCTCCCGCTCGGACCTGTGGCACGGGGTCCTCGTCGCCGCGACCACGCCGTTCGGCGCCGACCTGGCCGTCGACCGGGAGGCCTGGCAGGCGCACGTGCGCTGGCTCGTCGACGCCGGTTCCGCGGGGATCGTCGTCGCGGGGTCGCTCGGGGAGGGGTCGACCCTCTCGCCCGGAGAAAAGCTCGACCTCGCGAAGGACGCCGCCGCGACGGCCGGTCGTCGCGCCCCGGTGATCGGTGCCGTGGCCGCGGCGCGCACCGCGGACGCGGTGGCGCTGGCGCGGGGGTTCGCCGAGGCGGGAGCGCAGGGACTCCTGGTCCTGCCCCCGTACGTGTACCGGGGCGATGTCCGGGAGACGAACGAACACTTCCGAGAGGTGTTCCGGGCGACCGAACTCCCGTGCATGCTCTACAACAATCCGATCGCGTACGGGACGGACGTCCTCCCCGAACAGGTGCTCGAGCTCGCCGAGGACGAGCCGACGCTCGCGGCCGTGAAGGAGTCGAGCGGCGACGTGCGCCGGATCACCGCGCTGAAGGCCCTGCTCGGCGAGCGCGTCGAGGTCGCGGTCGGCCTGGACGACGCGATCCTGGAGGGGATCGCGGCCGGGGCGACCGGGTGGGTCGCCGGACTCGCGAACGCCTTTCCGGAGGAATCGGTCGAACTGTTCGCGCTCGCCCGGCGAGGGGCCGCCGAGCCGGCCCGAGAGCTCTACCGCTGGTTCCTGCCGCTGCTCCGGCTCGACACGCGTCCGAAGTTCGTCCAGCTGATCAAGCAGGTCCAGGCCGAGTCCGGTCGCGGAAGCGCCCGCGTCCGTCCCCCGCGCCGGGAGCTCGCCGGCGAGGAACTGGCGGGGGTGCGGCTCCTGGTCGCGGAAGCGGCCCGAACGCACCCGAACGTCGCGCGCGCCAAGTCCCGCGGCGCGGGCGGTCACTGAGCCGAGCGAACGATGGCGCGGACCACGATCGCCGAGGAGTTCGTCGGACAACTCGCCGATCTCGGCGTCGACCACCTCTACGGGATCACCGGCGATTCGTTGAACGCGATCGCGGACGCGATGCGCCGGGGGGGCCGGGTCCGGTGGATCCACACCCGGCACGAGGAGGCGGCGGCGTTCGCGGCCGCGGCGGAAGCGCATCTGACCGAGCGGCTCGCGGTCTGCGCCGGGAGCTGCGGTCCCGGGAACCTCCACCTCATCAACGGCCTCTTCGACGCCCACCGCAGCCGCGTTCCCGTTCTCGCGCTCGCGGCCCAGATCCCGACCTCCGAGATCGGGTCGGGATACTTCCAGGAGACGCACCCCCAGGAGCTGTTCCGGGAATGCTCCGCGTACGCGGAGCTCGTCTCCGATACCACGCAGTTCTCCCGCGTGTTCGAGCGCGCCCTCCGCACCGCCGTCGGCGAGAGCGACGTGGCCGTGGTCGTCCTCCCCGGGGACCTGGCGTGGGAGGCCGCTCCCGAAGCTTCCGATACGCCGCCCGTCGTGGGGGCACCGGGCGCTCCCGTACCGCCGTCCGAGGCGCTCGACCGGGCCGCGGCGGTGCTGAACGGAGCGAAACGGGTCACGATCCTGGCCGGAGCCGGATGTGCGCACGCGCGCCCCGAGCTGCTGCGCGTCGCCGCCCAGCTCCGGGCCCCGATCGTCCACACGATCCGCGGGAAGGAGTTCGTCGAGTACGACAATCCGTTCGACGTGGGGATGACCGGACTCCTCGGGTTCCGGTCGGGGTACGCGGCGATGGGTGCGGCCGACGTGCTCTTGATGCTCGGCACGGACTTCCCCTACCGTCAGTTCTATCCCGACCGGGCGACGGTGGTCCAGGTCGATCGTCGGGCGGACCAGATCGGGCGCCGGACGACGGTCGCGGTGCCCCTCGTCGGGGACGTCGCGCGGACGTTGCAGGCGCTGCAGCCGAAGCTGGCCCCGAAGACCGACGGCACCCATCTCGAGGGCGCGCTCGCCAACTACGCCAAGGCCCGCGCCGACCTCGACGACCTCGCGCGCGGGGAGGCGGGGACGACGCCGATCCACCCGCAGTACGTCGCCCGCGTCCTGGACTCGCTCGCCGCCCCCGACGCGCTGTTCGCGTGCGACGTCGGCACCCCGACCGTCTGGGCCGCCCGCTACCTGCGGATGAACGGACCCCGCCGGCTCGTCGGGTCGTTCGTCCACGGCTCGATGGCGAACGCGCTGCCGCAGGCGATCGGCGCGCAGGTCGCGTTCCCGGACCGGCAGGTCGTCGCGATGGCCGGGGACGGCGGGCTCGCGATGCTGCTGGGCGAGCTGCTCACCCTGCGCCAGCACCGCCTCCCGGTCAAGATCGTCGTCTTCAACAACGGCGCCCTCGGATTCGTCGAGCTGGAGATGAAGTCGGCCGGCCTCCTCGAGTTCGCCACCGACCTCGACAACCCGGACTTCGCCGAGGTCGCCCGCGCCGCCGGGCTGTTCGGGGTCCGGGCCGTTCGACCGGAGGAGGTGGGGCCCGCGGTCACGGCCGCGCTGGCCCACCCCGGACCGGCCCTCGTCGACGTCGTCGTCAATCGGCTGGAGCTCGCGATGCCGCCGTCGTTGACCTGGGGGGAGGCGTCCGGATTCGCGCTGTTCCTCGCGAAGGCGATCCTCAACGGGAAGGGGAACGAGGTCGTCGACCTCGCCTCGTCCAACTGGCTCCACTGATCCCGACGTCGGCTGGACGACTGCGCCGGAGGAGCGGGCTCCGTGCGGAGAACGTCCGCACCGGACCGAGCGCGGTGACCGAACGACCAATCCGGCGCGCACCCCCGTGAAGTAGGTCGGGCGGAATCGACCGAATGTGTCCGGTCGGGACTCGGGAGAGCCGCGCCCCTGCGTCGTCCGGCCCGCGCGGCGTTCGGACCTGGAACGGCTGACCGAGATCTACAATCACTACGTCACCGAGACGGCGGTGACCTTCGACACGGCCCCGTTCCGCGCCCGCGACCGGATCGCCTGGTGGCGGCAGTTCGGGACCTCCGGTCGGCACCGGCTGTTCGTGGCGGAGACGTCGGACGGCGTGGTGGGATACGCGGGCTCGACCCGCTTCCGTCCGAAGCCGGCGTACGACCCGACGGTCGAGACGACGATCTACTGCGCGCCGGGAGCGGTGGGTCGCGGGGTCGGGACGTCGCTCTACGAGCGGCTGTTCCGTTCGCTCGCCGCGGAGGACGTCACGACGTTGGTGGCGGGGTACACCCTCCCCAACCCGGCGTCGGCGGCCCTCCATGCGCGGTTCGGGTTCCGGCCGGTCGGGGTCTTCCCCCGCGTCGGTCGCAAGTTCGGCCGGTACTGGGACGTTCAGTGGCTGTCGCGCCCGCTCGCACGGCGGGGTCCGAGGCGGATCCCGTAGAGCCCGAGGCCGGACCGGCGCACGGGGGTCGCCCGCCGGTCGCGCGCCCAGCGGCGCAGGGCCGAGCAGAGCCCTCCGGTCGGCCCATGATCTGCGATGGCGACCGCCCCGCGGCGCATCCGTCGATCGAGGAGTCGGAACTCGGCGGAGGTCGCAGTGTCCTCGTGCGGCACGTCGTAGACGAAGGCACCGATCGACGGCAACTCGTCCGCGAGGAGCGGTAGGACGTCCGTCTTGTCCCCGAGGCGGAGGTCCCATCGGCGACGGAGCGGGAACGGCACGGCCCATCCCGACGATCGACCGGGCGGGAGCGACCACGAGGCGTTCCGCGACGGCGGGGACGTTCGCGGGGGGTGCTTCGGGAGGTCCACGGAGTGGAGCGTGCCTGTCCCGTTCCGCGCCATCGCCTGGAGCAGGTAGGCGGACGAGACCCCCGAGGAGACTCCGACCTCGACCACGTGGCGCGGCCGAAGGAGGCGGACGAGCGCGTAGAGCTCGAGCGGCGCGTCGATCTCGATGTAGGACGGCCGTCCCTCGGCGGCGTGTTCCCGGGCCAGGTGCCGGAACAGCCGGGTCTCGGCGGACGCCTCCGCCAGGGTTCCCTGCGCGGCCGAGACCGGGACTCCGGCAAGAGCCGCCACCCACTCGGCGTCGGGATCGGATTCGATCTCCATCGGCTCCCTCGCCCGGGTCGGCCCTCCGTCCCGCTTCGCACGCGCTTCGGGGATATCTAGGGCGCGCGGAGGGCGTCCGCGCGGGGTGCGTTTAATCCGCCCCTTCCGATGCGCGAACGTGGCGGACGGGGAGGAGCGCGCGACGCCCCTCGGGGGCGTTCCGTGAACCTGGTCGTCGACCTGTTGATCGCCGTCGCGTTCGCCTTCGCGATCAGCATCGGCGCGCACTACACCGGGGCGTGCATGGGCATGCCGTACGCGGCGGGGGCGATTCGCGCGGGGCCCGCGCTCCTTCTGATGGCACCCCTGGCGCTGCTCGGAGCGGCGCTCGCCAGCGAGAGCGTCGAATCGACGGTGGGGCACGGCATCCTGGCGGCGCCGTCGGTGGCGCTCGGCCTCGCGCTCGCGATCGTCACGTCCGCGCTGATCCTGACCAGCGCGTACAACTTCCTCACCCTGCCGACCTCGACGATCCAGATCCTCGTCTTCTCGACAGTGGGCGTCGGACTCGCGGCCGGCCTCGGGGTCGACTGGCATACCATCGGCACGCTGCTGACGCTGTGGGCGATCGCCCCGTTCGCCGCGTTCGCCCTCGGGTACCTGTTCGTCCGGGTCGCGGATCGGGTCCGCCCTCCGTCGCCCCGAGCAGCCGCTCTGGGCCGCACGGCGGTCTTCGGGCTCGTCGGCGTCGGGGCGGCCGCCTCGTTCGCGATGGGGGCGAACGACGTCTCGAACGCCACGGGAGCGTTCGTGATGACCGGCGTCTTCCCGCTCGTGCTGGCCGCGATCGTCGGCGGCGCGGGGCTCGCCGTGGGCGTCCTGACGTGGGGTCGGCCGCTGCTCCAGCGGGTCGCCTTCGACCTCGTCCAGCTGGACGGTCGGATGGCGACCTGCTCCCAGCTCGCGCAGTCGACGGTCGTCCTCGTCTCGGTCGCCTTCGGCCTCTTCACGTCGCTCAACCAGGCGTTGGTCGGAGCGATGATCGGCACCGGGGTCGCCCGGGGACAGGCGACGGTCCTCTGGAAGACGGTTCGGGGAATCCTCACCGGCTGGGCTCTCGGCCCGGTCTCGGGGCTCGCTCTCGGGTTCGCGCTGGGGACCGGCGTCCTGCACGCCGGTCCGCTGTGACGCTCGCGAACGAATCGTCGGGGTTGAAGTAACTGTCCCGACGTGGGGCGGTCGTGCCCGGACCTCCCAACGTGTGGGTCGGATCGGTCGTGCTGGACTGCCGCCGCTGGGAGTCGATGATCGCTTTCTGGAAGGAGGCGCTGGGGTACGAATTCGCGCGCCCTCCCACCCAGGACTGGGCCCTCCTCATCGACCCGCGAGGCGCCGGACCGAATCTCGCCCTCCAGAAAGACCCGGAGGGACCGGGGGCCGGGTACTGGTTCCACATCGACCTGTATGCGCCGGACCTCGACGCCGAGGTCCGGCGCCTGGTCGATCTCGGCGCGACGGTGCTCCAGCCCGCTCGGGAGGGAGCCGACTACGTCACCCTCGCCGACCCGGACGGGAATCCGTTCGACGTGGTCGCGACTCCGGGCTTCCGATTCGGCCAGCGAACGGACTGACGGAGCGCTCGTCGCGAGTCGCGGACGAACAGGTCCGGAACGCCACCTGCTCTTCGTCGAGCCCACCGGGACGCTCCATCCGAAGTCGCTCGGCGATCGGACTTCGTCGCGAAGCTCCGTCCGGTGGCGCTCGGTACTGCGTTCGACCGGGGCGACGGCGAGGGAAGGGGTTCGCGATCCGCGACCGGGGAGTCGGCCGCCTAGTAGGGCAGCACCTTCCGTCCGTTGTGGTGCGCCGCCGTGATGATCCCGGTGGCAACGTACCAGGCCGCGAATCCGCAAAGGAACGTGACGATCCCGGTCGCCTCCCAGAGTCCCTTCGCCACCGAGTGACCCCCGCCCAGCAGCCCGAAGTCCACGGCGAGCAGGACGAACGCGAGAACGAGGGTCCAAAAGACGAACGTGATCCCCCAACCGTGGTAGTGCGCGTTGATGGCGAACGTCAGCGTGAACAGGGCCCAGACCACCATGAACCACGCGACGTCGTACGGCGCCGTTCCGCCGAACATCGGGTCGCCGGTGAACCCGCTCAGGAAGAGCGTGAACGCCCACCAGAACGCCCCGTATCCGCAGAAGGCGGACCCGGGAAAGATCTCCCCGCGTCGCAGCATGACGACCCCGGCGACGAACTGGGCACTTCCCCCGAAGGCGAGCGCCATCGGGAACACCGCGCCGTTGTCCACCCCCCAATTGGCGCCGTTCGATGCGATCGCCATCCCGGCGATCATCGTCGTCGTTCCGAACCCGCACAATCCGACTACGCTGGCCGGGGCCCAGAACGGGTCCTTATTCCCGGCCGATTCGGCAGTTGCGATCGAGGCCGCCGCGGTCGCCATGGGGCCGAGGTACTTCGGGTCGATAGATAATCCGCTACGCTTCCGAGTACGCTAGAGCGTGTCGTGGCGTTCCGATTCATCCCGATTTCGGCGGAGCTCGACGCGCGTCCGACTTATACTCGCGGCCACTGAGTGCGACCGGGCTGTGGGGTCAGCCCCCATCTCCCCCGGTGCGCCGGGGGGGCGGGAACCGCAGCGCGCTGCCAATGACCCCTGCAAGGGCAGGGGCGATGCTGGGGTACGTGTACAGCAAGCCGCGAAAGCGGCGGGACGAACAGTGGGAGCTCCGCGGAATCCCCGCGGACCTGCGGGGCCGATTGCGGCCGTGGGTCGACGTCGACGAAGTGGGGGCCGAGGGTTTCTGGCTCTGGTTGCGCGCGGTGGTGCCGTTGCTCCCGCGTCCGGAGGAGTCCGCGAAGCGGCCGCCGATCTTCCGACTGTCGAACAAGGGCGACGTCGAGGCGTTGGAACGTCGCCTGGTCATCTATGCCCGGGAGCAGTCTCGCCTGACGGTGATCGGCCATCAGTGCCGGCGCGACAACGAGGTGCTGACGCGCCGGCTCAAGGCACTGGAAGCGGCCCTCCGCACGCTGCAGTTGGCCGGCCACCGGGTCGATGTCCCGGCCGACGACGATGCGACGGACGCGGCCGCACGGTATCGAGAGCCCTATCGAGCCCCGCGTCGCCCCGCGACACGTCCACCTCCGTAACGGCTCCCCGGAATCGCGGACCACCGCGCGCGATCACGGACCGACCGGATGCCGGCGACCTACGACCTCCGCCCGCTCGCCGACGCGGACCGTGTGGGAAAGACGCCCCGCCTCGTGCTGGTGGTGGGGCTCCTCCTCGCGGTCGGATTCGAGGGCACGGAAGTCGCTTGGTCCATGCGGGGGGCCGAAGCGTCCTCGGACCTCGTGGTCAATGCGGTGGTGGTCGCGGCGACGGGCCTCTTCGTGGGCGTGGGTTGCTGGGGGCTCCCTCGCCTGTTCCGGGGGGCGGCGTGGATCCGAATTGACGACGTGGGACTCCATCTCCGATTCGAGCGCGGGTACGCCGTGCATCTCCGGTGGACCGATCGAGCCGGGTTCATCCTCTGTGAGCGCCGGACCACGGAGGGTTCGCACGAATCCCGATCCGACTTCACCCTCCGGACTCCTCGCTTCTCGAGCCGACAGTCCCCCCTGACGCTCGACGCGTTCCTCGCCATCTCCACGGCGGCCCCACGGCATGGCCTCACGGAGGACCGGACCGTCGTGTCTCGTACGTCCGGCGGAGAGGAGCGGATCGCGCACCGCTGGCGTCCGACATCCCCCAACGCCGACGGATTCTCCCAACGGGATGGGGCCGAAGCGGTGCCCTCGAGCGCCCCTCGCTGGGATATGGCTAAGTAGGTCCCCGGGTACTCAACGAGTGGCGGAGGCGTCCGCCAGCCGGACCCCCGGCAAACCGCCCCCGGGCCAATGACGCCTGCTCCCGAACGAAGGAGTAGGCAACGTGGACCCGACGCAACAAGTCGTTAACCTCCTGCAGGCGGCGACCGTCCTCCTGCTCTCCCCGCTCCTGGCCGGCGTCCTCGCGCGGGCCAAGGCATGGACCGAATCCCGCCGGGGTCCGTCGATCTTTCAGCCGTACTTTGACCTCGCGAAGTACCTGCGCAAGGAGACCCTCCGCCCCCAAGGGTCCTCGCGCGCGTTCGTGGTCGCGCCGCTGGTCGCCTTCGGGACGTACCTCCTGATCGCGATCGTCGTCCCGATCATCACCCCGTATCCGATCCCGTACGCCCCGACCGTCGACTTTCTCGGCGGCGGCCTCTTGTTCGGGCTCGCGGGCGCGGTGACCCTGCTCGCCGCCCTCGACGCGGGGAGCAACTACACGGCCCTGGGAGCGAGCCGCACGGTCTCGTTCGCCGCGTTCGCCGAGCCGACCTTGATCGTCGTGTTCTTCGCGGTCGCGCTGATCACGGGGACCAACAACCCGTACGTCACGAACAACCTCCTCACCTCGTCGACGTCGGCGTACCTCGCCCCGACCCACCTCCTGGTGACGGCGGCGTTCTTCCTGCTCCTCCTCGCCGAGACCGGGCGGCTCCCCGTCGAGAGCGCGGGCCTGATGGAATTCGGGATGCTGGAGGACGGCCGGCAGTTCGAGCACTCCGGGCGACTCCTCGGGATCCTCCGGTGGAACGGCTGGATGAAGCAGTTCCTCCTCTGCTCGGTCTTCCTGAACGTCTTCGCGGTCCCCTGGGGGATGATCGCGCAGCCGACGCTCCTCGGCGCGGCGATCAACATCGGCGTCCTCTTCGGCAAACAGCTCGGTCTCGTCGGCGCGCTGGTCGCGATCGAGGCGACGGTCGCGAAGGTCCGGCTGTTCAAGATCCGCGACTACCTCGCCCTCGCGTTCTCGCTCGCCATCCTGTCGGTGTTCGCCTTCGCCGTCCTGGGGGCGCCGTAGATGGACACCTCCGCGGAAGTCCTGGCCCTCATCGGGGTCGGCGTTCTGCTGACCTCCCTCTTCCTCCAGTCCGAGTCGTTCGTTGACCCGCTGATCAACGGGATCGCGCTGCAGTCCCTGCTGCTCGGCGTCCTGCTCGGGTGGCTCGCGTGGACGGAGCACAGCGTCGACCTCGCGCTGCTCGCCGGACTCACGGTGGCGGTCCGCGCGGTCGTCATCCCGTACGTCCTCCGCCGGCAGATCCGCGCGTTCCGGTGGCGGATCCGCGAGGTGCACGCCGCGAACCGCGTCACCGGCCACGCGCTCGCTGCCGTCGCGGCCGCGATCGTCGCGTGGTTCGTCTTCCAGCAGACCCTCGCCCCGTCGTTCCCCGAGACCGGCGCCGCGCTGCCGTTCGTGCTCCTGGTGCAGGGGCTGCTGATGCTCGCGACCCGGTCGAACACCCTCGTCCAGGTGATGGGCTACCTCGAAGAGGAGAACGCCATCGTCTACGCGGGCGCGCTGTTCGCCAGCGCGTTCCCCCTCTTCGTTGAGGTCGTCATCTTCCTCGACGTGCTCGGCGTCGTGCTCGTCGGCGTCATCCTGTCGATCCAGCGGGACGTGACCGGCACGCCCGAAGAGGTCGTGCTGGAGGAACTCTCCGGATGATCGTCGGCCCGCCGACCGCCACGCTGCTCTACCTGTTGCTGCTCGCGCCCGCCGGGAGCGCGGTGCTCGCGCTGATCCCGTACCCGGGCGTCAGCAAGTGGGCCTCCCGGACCGGGGCGCTGGTGGCCCTCGCCGTCGCGCTCGTCCTCCTGGCCGGACGCGCCGACGGAACCTGGGGACCGTACCTCGGCCTCGACGCCCTGAGCGAGGTGTTCCTCGTGATGGTCACCGGCATCTACGCGACGTCCGCGTGGTACTCGGAGGGGTACCTCGCCGGGGTCCATCGTCCGTTCCTGACACCGCAGATCTACTACGCGTTGCTCGGCGCGTTCGCGCTCGCCATGGTCGCCACGCTCGTGGTGACCGACCTCGGCCTGATGTGGATCGGCATCGAGGCGACGACCGTCGCCAGCGCCCTGCTCGTCGTCCTCGAACGGAAGCCGACGAGCGTGGAGGCGGCCTGGCGCTACACGCTGATCGCGTCCGCCGGGCTCACGATCGCGCTGTTCGCGCTCCTCTTGATCTACGCGACCACCGGAACGCTCGACGCCGTCACGCTGGCGACGGACCACCCGGCCCTCACCCTGCCTCTCGAAATGGCGGTCGCGCTCGCGCTGGTCGGGTACGGCACCAAGGCTGGGCTGTTCCCGATGCACACCTGGCTGCCCGACGCGCACTCCGAGGCGCCGTCGCCGGTCTCGGCGATGTTCTCGGGCGTCCTCCTCCCGACGGCGCTGTACGCGTTCGCCCGGGTGTACGCGATCCTTCCGCGACCCGCGCCGGCCGCCCTCACGGACCTCGTTCTCGCCTTCGGGCTGACCACGGCGGTCGTCGGCGCCTTCCTGCTGCAGCGCCAGCGGTCGTTCAAGCGGCTGCTGGCGTACTCGAGCATGGAAGTGATGGGGATCGCGGTCGTCGGGATCGCGGTCGGGGGCGTGGCGCTGTACGGCGCCCTCCTCCTCCTCGTGGCGCACGCGTTCGCCAAGTCCGCCTCGTTCTACTGCGCCGGCAACGTTCTGCGCGCCACCGGCACCAATCGCGTCGACGAGGTCCGCGACCTCCAGCACCGGATGCCGCGGACCGCCGGAGCGTGGGTGCTCGCGTCGTTCGCGGTGACCGGAGCCCCTCCGTTCGGGACGTTCCTCGGCGAGCTGCTGATCGTGGCCGGGGCCGTTGCCGCCGGCTGGTACTGGGTCGCCCTGGTGCTCCTGCTCGCCATCCTGGTCGCGTTCCTTGGGGTGAACGTCCAGATCGGACGGATGGTCTTCGGCGCCGCACCGGACGGTTCCCCCGTCGCGCCGGGAACGCGCGAGGATCGGGCGTCGATCGCCTACCTCAACGTCGCGGTATCGCTGGCGGTCGGCGTCGCGACGATCCCGTACCTCTCGACCGCGATCCGGGCCGCCGCGTCGCTGCTGGGAGGGAGCGTCCCGTGATCGCGACGCGCGGAGCGGCGCCCGTCGGCACCGGTGGCGAGTCGACCGCGCTCGCCTACCTCGCCCCCGACGACGCGTTCGCGATCTACAACGACTACGCCACGGGGCGGTCGGAGGTGCGCCGCCCGGCCCTCGAGGTGCGACGCTCCGGTCCCGGAACCTTCTGGGGGCAACGGACCGCGGCACGGGCCCGGCCGTACGGGCCGCCCGAATCCGTCGAGGGGTACGGCGTGTTCACCTTCCCCTACGGACCGATCTCGATGGGGGTGCCCGAGAGCGGACGGTTCGACGTGCGGACCTACGGAGAGCGGGTGCTCGCCGTGACTCCCGTGGTCGGCTACAAGGCGCGACAGATCCTCTCGTCGATCGTCGGTCTCCCGGTCGCGGACGCGGCCCTGCGGGTCGAACGGCTGGCGGGGAACTTCTCGGCCGCCCACGCGGCCGCCTTCCTTCTCGCGGCGGAGAGCGCGGGGAACGTCCCGGTGCCCCGCGAAGCGCTCTGGATCCGGGCGCTGGGCCAGGAGCTCCAGCGGGTCTACAACCATGTCCACGTCCTCGCGCGGTTGGCGGAGGCCGCGGCGCAGAACGTCGGGGCCGCCCAAGCCCACGCCCTGGCGGAAGAGATCCTGCGCCTGCAGGGGCGGGCATTCGGCCATCGCTGGTTGTTCGGCGCGTTTCTGCCGGGGGGTCCGGCGCGCCACCTGACGAAACCCGAGCGGGACGGACTGAGTCGGACCGCCGACGCGGACCTCCGGACCTTCGAGCGCCTGTGGGAGCTGTTCCTCGGCAGCCGAACGTTCGTCGACCGGATCCAGTCGACCGGAACGGTCGCCCGCGCCGCGGCGATCGAGCTCGGCGCGGTGGGGCCGACGCTGCGCGCGTGCGGGGTACCGTGGGACGACCGATTGCGGGTACCGACCG
>JASHWW010000051.1 GCA_030043855.1 Thermoplasmata archaeon | reverse complement strand
CTCGCTGCCCGGCGAGAAGGCGCGCATCCTGATCGACGCCAAGATCGCCGAGCCGGTCGGACCCGTCCCGCCGCGCGCGGTCACCTGACCGATCGCAACCGATCGGCCGCGGAGCGGCTCGCCAGCTCGAGCGCCCGGAACCGATCGAACCCGAAGAGGAGGTTCTTCGCCGCGAGGCGGAGGCGGACCTCGGCCTCGGGCGAAGCGGCCGCCCGAACCCCTTCGGCCAGGCGCTCCGAGAACCCCCACCGGCCGAGCGCCTCGGCCTGCCGTTGGTAGGCGAGCTCGACCAGCCCGGCCGTTTGGGCGACCGACCGCAGCCGCGTGAAGTTCACGAACGTCGAGAGGTCGGCGCGGCCGGCGGCCCCGAGCGGGTCGTCCGCGTCGACGTGGTGGTGGACCGCCGCGAGCGTTCCCGACGGATGTCCCCGGCGCAACTCCTCCTCGTCCATCCCGAAATCGAGCAGGATCGCGGCGCCGAGCTCCAGGTGGTCGGCCAGCTCCCGGACGATCGCCTCTCCCGCGGGCGAGACCTCGACGACCGTCCCGTCCGGCGCCTCCCCGAGAGCCGGCCCGGGGACCGGCGGGACGATCGGTGACGTCGTCTCGCGCAGCCGTCCCTCCTCGACCCGCACTCCGAGTTCGCGCCAACCGCCGCCCTCCCGGCGGAGCCGGCGCACGGGTTGCGCGTCGAACAGCTCGTTGGCGACCACGACGCCGGCGAACGGCCCGAGCTCGGCGACGGACGATGCGGCGCGGACGGGCAGTTCGGAGTCGCCGACCGCCTCGGTCGCTCGCGCACGCGCGGTCTCCCGGAGCCGTTCCGACCGGTCGACCACCGTCACCTCCCAGCCCCGTTCGCCCCGGCCGGCGAGCACACGGGCGATCCCTGCGACCAGCGTCCCGTCGCCCGCGCCGAGGTCGACGAGCCGGAAGGGGGCGGGCCCGTCGAGCCGACCGCGGATCTCGAGGGCCCGCGCCGCGATCGTCTCCGCGAACAGGGGATGCACGTGCGCCGCCGTGTAGAAGTCGCCCGACGTCCCGAGCACCGGGCCCGGTCGGGAGTAGAACCCGGCGTCGTCGGAGTAGAGCGCGAGGTCGAGGAACCGGTCGTACGGTACGAAGCCGTCCGGATCGGCGGCGGCGCGGAGATGCGCGAGCAGGGCGGCCCGACGATCCGGATCCTCGGGCGGGAGGCCGTTCGGCGGCATCGGGCCGGCGCGCCCCGTCAGCCGATGTAGCCCAAGTCCTCGCGCTGGGCCGGTCCGGACGGGCCCGCCTCGCTCGTCCGCGACTCCGCGTCGTGGATCTTCTGGGCGATCCGGTCGATCTCCGACGCCTTCGCCTGGAGGGCCGCGAAGTCGATCTCGATGTGGAGGATCTTGGCGAGGACCTTGAGCACGGCCTCCGCGCTCCGGGGATCGACGAAGTACCCGCTGGTCTCGCCCATCAGGCAGACCCCTTCCATCCCGAACAGACGGCCGAGACCGAGGAACAGCCCCGAAGCGCCGATCAGCCCTCCGCCGGGGTCGTTGCGGGAGAAAACGACGCCGAACTTCTTCATCGTCTCGACGCGCGCGGCGAGCGTGGCGGCCCCGAGCACGCGGGGCTCCTCCACGACCCGCCCCTGGGCGAACCCGGCGAGCGTGAACACCTCGCGGACGCCGAGGGAGTGGCAGTAGTCGAGGAGCCGGTGGGTGATCTCGTACTGTCCCTCCGGCGAGATCCCCTGGTAGTCCCCCCCGAGGACCAGCAGGTCGCGCTGGGCCGACGACGGCGCCCGCCAGTAGGCGAGGTCGTTCGAGACGAGGCGGATCACGCCGTCCTCGCCGACGTACACCTGGGGCGGGAAGAACTTCGAGTAGATCGTCGCGAGCGGCTTCGCGGGCAACTGGTCGCGCAGGTAGTCCGCGGCGAGCTTCCCGACGTTGCCGACGCCCGGGAGCCCCTCGATCAGGATCGGGTCCCGGAGCTCCACCTTCTCCAGGGTACGGATGACGACGTCTTCCACGGCGACCTCGGTCGAACGAGCGGTCCCTCGCCGATAAAGGCTCGGTAACCGCGGGGTACCCCGCTATCCCGAGTGGGTCGGCTCCTCGACCCGCCAGCCGCCTTCCTGCAGGCGGGCCCGCCAGATGCGGGCGAGGTCGGGGCGGTTGCCGGCCTTCTCGACGAACAGCGTGTGGACGTAGCGGGCCCCGCGCGGCTCGGCGGCGAGCGTGAAGACGAGGTCGGCGAGGTCCTGCAGGAGGCCGAAGACCGGCTTGTCGTGCGAGAGCGAGTGGGCGACGAGCAGGGCCTGACCGCCGATCGTCTGGCAGCGGTGCCGGATCTGGCGCGCGACGGTCGTGACCTCGCGCGCCTCCAGGACCTCGAAGAAGAAGTCGACCGAGTCGATGACGAGGCGGAACGGCGCGTCGATCGCCGCCAGGTCGCTCAACATCCGATTCGTCAGGCTGAACGGGGTCGTCGTCCGGTCCTCGTGCGACGGCGAGAGCACCTCCTCCGACCGGAGTCCGCGCTCCCGCGCGCGGGCGACATCGAGCCCCCGCTCGAGGACCCGCTCGTAGTACTCGTCGGCGAGGTTCACGATCTTGATCCCCTCGGGGTCCCAGCCGAACTGGGAGAACGTCGCGCGGACGTCCTCGGTCCGCTCGTACGTCGTGTAGTAGAGCACCGGGACCTCCCCGACGCCCGCGTGGGCGAACTGCTTCGCGAGCAGCGGGGCGCCGGATCCGGAGTGGCCGGAGAGGAGCGCGAGCCAACCGGGCGGCAGGGCCGTGGCGGCGGGCTGGTCGATCTCGGGGATGTCGAGGATCCGGCGCGACTCGCCCACGGTCAG
>JASHWW010000050.1 GCA_030043855.1 Thermoplasmata archaeon | reverse complement strand
TCCGCGTCGATCGGTCTTCTCGAACCGGGCGGCCGTCTTCTGATCGAAGTAGCGCCGGGCGCGGGGGAGCGGTCGAACTACCTGGGCCGTCTTCCCCCCGGCGCGGTCGCTCGGCTGCTGCGGGCGCCGCCGGCCGCCATCGCCCCGCGCGTCGAGCGCGAAGGATTCTCTCCGGTGCCGGCCCGGAAACCGGGCGGGTCCGGGTTCCTTCGAATCCGGATCTCGGCCCTCACTGCTTCGCTGGCCACGGCGGGGCTTTCCCCGCGCGAGGTGATTTCGGTCGCGCCGGCGCTCGGGTCCGACGCGGTTCGCTTGACGGCCGCCCGCGCGGACAACCGCGCATGGGGTCGCCTGCTCGAGTTGGAGGAACGTCTCGGACGTGATCCGAGCCGGATGCGTCGCGCCGCCGCCGTGCTGCTGGCTGCGGAGCGTTCCGGGGATCCCAACGACTCGAATCTCCCGCCGGTGTGACGACCGCGGAGCTTCGGTCGCGGTTCGAGGCGCCCGGCGCTGAGCCGCCGACCCGCATGATTAAGTAAGCGGCCCGACCCAGATTCCGGTGGACGGCCGCCATGCCGACCTCGAAGGCGCCCCCCGGTCCCGTTTCGGCTACGCGCACCGTGACCGTCCCGGGCCCGGACGACCTGGAGCTCGCCAAGGAGGACGCCCTCCTCCAACTGCGGATCGGGAGGTCCGCCCACCTGTACACGGTCGGCGTCTCGGCGGCCCTCGCGTTCGACGCGATCCTCCTCCTGTTCTTCTTCCCCGACCTGCCGAAGCTCGGCAGCGGAGTGACCGGCGTCACTGCCCTCGGTCAAACGTTCTACCTGTTGATCCCGGTGCTGGCCGGGGTCGCCATCGCGTCGATCGGCTTGGCCTCGAAGTGGGAGGCGTTCCAGCTGTGGCCGTGGGAGGCCCACTTCTCCACGACCGTCGGCGCCGTCGCGGTGAACGCGCTCACGCTGGTCGTGTACGTGCTCCGGATCGCGGGGGTCGCGCCGTTCGCGACCCTGCCGCTCTACCCGCTCCTCTACCCGGTCGCCCTCGCGGGCATCAGCCTCGCCCTGGTCGGGATCGCCCTGACCTGGACCGGCTGGTCGAGTCGCCAGTGGGCGAGCGTCATTTCGGCGGTCCTCCCGGTCGGGACCGCCGGGTTTCTGTTCGTCCACCCGCGGGGCACGGCGGGGGACTCGGCCGCCCTGGGGGTCGGACTGCTGCTCTCGGCGATCCTGTACCAGACGTCCGGGTCGCTCCTGCACCTCCTCTCCTCGGGGACCCGCGCCCACGAACGCGAGTTGATCACCTCCGGCCAGAGCAAGATGTTCCGGCTCTCGGACGACCTCTCCCAGAAGGAGGAGGCCCTCCACTTCCGGGAGGCGAGCGTCGTCAAGCGCGAGGCCGACGCCGAGAACTCCGAGGCATCGATCCGCCGCCAGAACGACGCCCTCGCCGAGGCCCGCCAGCAGCTGGACGATCTCGAGGCGGACTATCGGTCGCGCTCCGATGCGCTCCTGCAGAAGGAACGCGAGTGGGCCGGCCGCCGGGCCGAGTTCGACGGCCGCGTCCGCCAGGTCGAGGACCGGGAGAAGGCGCTGGCGCTGCGCGAGGAGGAGGTCGCTCGCCAGCTCCCGCAGCTCTCCGAGCGGGAGCAGCGGTTGGTCGATCAAGAGGGGACCCAGACGCGGCGGGATGTCGAGCTCTCGCAGCGCGCCGAGGAGCTCCGTCGGCGGGAGCAGGGGATTCCCGAGGGCGAGGTTCGCCTCGAGACGCGGCGCAAGGAGGTCGATGCCCGGTTGGCGGAGGTTCTGAAACGGGAAGGCGAAGTGACCGCGCGAGAGAATCGCGCGATCGCCGGTTCGGCCCCGGCCGCGGCGACCGCCCTGGCCGAGCGGGAGACCAAGCTCCAGCAGCTGAAGGCCGTCCTGGACGAGCAGAACGCCTCGCTCGGGCGCAAATCCCGCGAGGTCGCGGACCGTGCGAAGGCGGCGGACGACGGTCTCGCTCGCGCGCGGGATCGCGAAGCCGCTCTCGCGAGCCGGGAGGCGGCCCTCCGTCAGGCCGAGGCGGCGCTCGCGGATCAGCAGAAGACCGCCGTCGAGCGGCGCGACCGGTACGACACGGCGTCGAAGGAGTACGAGCGGCGCTCGCAGGAGTTCACCGTCCGCGAGGCGGATCTCGCGGCGCAGGCGACCAACCTCGATCGGTCCCTCAAGACCTTGCGGGACCTCGAAGGAAAGTCCGCGGATCGGGATCGCCGGTACAAGACCGCCAACGACGAATTGACCCGCCGCGAGCGCGCCCTGCGAGAGCGGGAGCGGGCCGTCGAGGCGTCCGAAGCCGAACTGGGGCTGCGCCGGCAGGAGCGTCTGCGCGCCGGCGGCGACGTCTCCATGGCGGGCCTCGCCGCCGTCGCGATGGCGGATCACCTGGATGCGCCGGTCGCGCCCCGCGGAGGTGCCCACGCACGCGATCCCGCGGGGACGGGGGCGGCGCCTTCCCCGGACCTGCTGACGCCTCCGTCGGGCCGTCGCTTCCCCGATCGCCTGCCGACGGGGATTCCCCGCCTCGACGATCTCCTTCTGGGCGGCCTCCCTCCGAAATCGCACGTCGCCGTGGTCGGCGATGCGTTCGTGGGGAAGGAGGTCGTCCTCTACTCGTTCCTCGCCGAGGGATTGAAGCGGGGCGAGCCGGCCGTCCTGGTCACGGCTACCCGGTCCCCCGCCGAGGTCGCCCAGAGCCTCGGCGTCGTCCTCCCCCAGTTCCGGGAGTACGAGCAGATGGGGCTGGTCGTGTGGATCGACGCGTCGGCGACCGGCGGCACGCCGGACGCGACGCACCGCCTCGCGAAAGGCGCGGACGACCGCGCGGGCGTCCTCTCGAACCTCGTCCAGGTCGCGAAAGGGTTCGAGACGCCGAAGTCGGTCCCCTTCCGTGTCGGGTTCCTCGGGCTCTCCGCGGTGCTCGCGCACAGCGACGAACGGATCGCCTTCTCGTTCCTGCAGAACGTCGTCGGGATCCTGAAACCGCGGGAAGCCCTCGCGATGTACGCCCTCGAGGGCGGTGCGCTCTCGGAGTCGCAGGTCGAGTCGCTGCTCGGCCG
>JASHWW010000004.1 GCA_030043855.1 Thermoplasmata archaeon | reverse complement strand
AGGGAACCGCCGAACGAGAACCGGACGCGGTTCCCGGAGGGGGCGGAGATGTTGACAAAGCCGCCGCCGTTGGTCGTGCCGGCCGTCTGGCCGTACCGGCCGTCCAGCGGGTCGCTGTAGAGCGCCGAGACCCCGACCCCGGCCACGGGGAGGCCCGACGCGGAGTCGAGGACCTCGGTCGTCGCCCAGCCGAACTCGAGCAGGTCGGTCGGCTGGACGTTGATCGACATGTTGAAGCCGGGTCCCGAGACGGGCCAGACCCGGGTCGTGTTCGAGTAGGCGAGCTCGGGGAGGGCGAACGTGACGTTCGTCGAGCCGGGGATGTTCTGGCCGTCCAGGAAGACGGTCCACCAGCCGGCCCCGTTCGCGTACTCGAGCGCGTAGCCGTTGTTCAGTCCGTTGGTGATCGCGTCGATGGTGGCCCAGCGGCCGGGCGTCGACGGATTGCCGCTGGCGTTCGTGAGATTGCCGACCTCGTAGACGTACCCCTGGAACGATCCGAACAACGGGATGGCGAGCGTCTCGGAGTTCGGCAGCCACGTCTCGTTCTCGGTGACGTTGAGGAACAGCACCGGCGCGATCGCACCCCACTGGGCGCTTCCGTCCCCGCCGGGGAAGATGGGGTACGCCTGGATCTGGAGCCCGAAGCCGACGTACGTCGGGATCAGGTAGTTGCCCGCCGTCCCGGTCGGCCCCGACGTGAGGCAGAGCAGGTCGGCGTTGCAGACGTCGACGCTGTTCGGGAGCATCAGCGGGATGGCCGTGTGCGCGTTCCCCGACTCGTTGATCCGGATCAACGGCCACGGGGACAGGCTCAGGTTCCCATGGATCCACGGGACCGGGATCATGGGGACGGAGCCGACGTCCGACACGGGGAGCGTCAGGGCCGCCAACGGGTACACGAGCGGGGCGTATCCCGCAGCGGTGGCCGTCAGGTTGTAGACCCCCGTGGGAAGACTGACATTGAAGAAGCCGCCCGAGTTCGTGCCGCTCCCGAAGATCTCACAGTTCGTCGGGTTCGACACCGGGCAGGCGCTCATCGTCGGGACCGCGACCCCCAGGCCGGTCGAATTGTCGACGAACCGTCCCGTCACCCACGTCGACGCGGTTCCCTGCACCGGCGCCGCTTTCGGGCCCCGATGTTCGGGCGACGTTCCGACGGACTGCAGCACCAGATTCGGCACGTGCGTGGTCGCGTTCGAGGTCGCGTTCACGAACGTCCAATCCGTCACGTACCCGGGGGCGCTCGCCTCCACCTCGTCCGTCGCCCACGGGAGCCATCCACCGGTCACGAGACCGAGGTACGCCCCGTCGGACTGCGTGACGCCCGAACCGAGCAGCTCGGTGCAGACCCCGGCGGCGCTCGACGAAGTGAGCGCGCAGTACGTGATCGTCGCATCGATCACCGGCGTGCCGTTCGTCGAGACGACCACCCCCTCGAGGGTCGCCAGCGGTTCGAGCGGGATCGTCGGCGCGACCGTCGCGCCGTTCACGAAGATGTACTCGTAATTCGTCGTCTCCCCGGTGGCGGACGTCTCGATGGCGGTCCACCCGGACGGCACGCCGGAGACGGAGAATCCCCCGGTGATGTTCCCGACGCCCTGCACGCAGACCGCGGGCGCTTCCGACTCGGCCGGGCAGACCGAGACGCCGGGGAACGGCACGGGCTCGGTCCCCCCGGCGAGATCGACCTGGCCGGTGACGGTGTTCCCGACGGTCAAGTTGATCGACTGGACGCTCGGGTCGGTCGCTTCCGCTAACGTCAACGGCGCGGACCGCCCGGCGCTCCCGTTCATGATGCAGCAGATCGTCCACGGAACGCTGACCCACGTCGTGTTCGTCGGATAGCCGACGGAGGTGATCGTCAGCGTCCCCGGTCCGGGGGGGGCGGGCGCGCAGAATACGGTCGCACCCGACTCCGGACAGACGTTGTCGTCGGCGGTCGAGGAGTACGTGTACGTCTGGAGCGCCGTGGTCTGGCGGGACTGGACGGCGGCCGTGAACCCGCCTTTCGGCGCCTGCGTCGTCCCGGCGACGTAGACGTTCCCTTCGATGTACGTCCCGGGGGTGAGGTCCAAGGAGCCGACGTCCGTGATCTCGGCGGGTGTCGCGTTCGCCCACGTCCAGTTGCTCCAGACGGGGAGGTCGCCGGGGATCGGCCACGTCGGGAAGAGGACGGAGCCGCTGCAGTCGCCGACGGTGTCGGGGAAGACGGTGATGAAGTCGCGGAGCGGGTAGGCGGGAACGTCGATCGTGGTCGGGACCCCGACGCACCCGGCCAGCAGGGTCGTCGTCTCGGAGGTGTTGTACGTGCCGGTCGCCGGGTTGTACCGGGAGATCGCGGCGTCAAACCCGTCGAGACCGGCGACCGAGACCACGAAGTCGCCCGTGGAGTCGTCGAAGAGGGAATGGGAGCCGCGCGAGACGCCCACGCTCAGCTGGAATTCTCCCAACGGGGTCAGGTAGATCCGACAGTTGTTCGGTACGCAGTACGGGTGCGCCGGCGTCGAACCGGGCACGTAGCCGATCGGGGTTTCGTTGACGAGGAACCCCGTCACCTCGGCCAGGACGTAGTCGTAGCCGACGGTTCCGTCGGCGATCACCGTGTTCCCGGATTCGATGGTCGTCCCCTGCGCGCCGCACGCTTGCGTCGCCGTCGAACAGACGGTGAGCGAAGCGAGCGTGTTGAACGACGTCTCGATCGCGTCGTGGGTGACCGCGCTGTACAGCTCCGCCTTGACGACGGCGTTCGGCTCGAGGAACACCACGCCGATGTTCACCGTCTGGCCGGAGTCGGCGGTGACCCACGTGAAATTGTTCTGCCAGATCGCGCCGACGCCCGGAACCGTGAACGTCAGTTCGCTCGCGACCGCCGGCGGGACCGGCACCCGGAACCCGCCCGTGGTATTGGTCGTCACGCTCGGGGACGCATCGACGCCGGAATCCCGACTGAGACCGAGGACCTGGATCCCCGGGATCCCGGGGTCGCCGACGGTGTCCCCCTCGACCACCCCGACGATGACACCGTCCGGCAGGAGGAGGATCGTCCCGACGGCCACCGTCACGCCGTAGACGCAGGTGGCGTAGGTGAGGTTCTCGGCGTACCAGTTCGCCGACGCCGTGACGAAGTCCTGACCGGCCTCGCACGTGACGTTGAACTCGCCGCTCGAATTCGTGGAGGCGGGTTCGCAGACCGCGGTCGGACAGGGCGAGGAGCTCGCGAGCGAGCCCGAGATGATCGTCACGCCCGAGATGTCGTAGGTCGGGGACCCGGGGGACGTCGACTGGTTCGCGACGGTCCCCGTGAACCACCCGAGGGCCACGCTCGTCGCCGGCGGAGTCGGCGCCGCGCTCGCCGCGCCGGAGGACGGCAGGGTGGGGCCCGCGTAGATCGAGCCGTTCTCGGCCTGGACGACGCTGGAGATGTTGGAGAAGCGGACGACGGTGGCGCCCACGCTCGCCTGCGAGGAGATCGGAACGTTGGAAGAAGGGTTGGCACCCGGCAGGGACGCGGGGGCCGCGGTGGGAGTCGGCGTCGGGGCGGGGACCGCCGAGGCGGAGACGACCGGTCCGACGGACGCGGGAGCCGCGGGGGTCGCGGCCGTCGTCGGCAATGGCACCACGCCCCCGAACGCCAGTAGGCCGACCGTCACCAGCAGCAGCAACACCCCTACCCGGCTCGCCCGGTCTCGGGAGACGGGGGCGCGCGGCCGGGACGGGACGGCGGCGGTCATCGACCTATACCACGGCCCGGAGGGTGAGGTCGACCAGGACCGATCGCTCTCGGGGCGCGAGCTCCGCGTGGGTCTTGGCAAGGTGGACCTCGAGGCTGGTCCGCGTCATGTACGAGCGGGCGCACACGGGGCAGGGAAGCCCCGTCGGGACATCGTTGTACCCGGCGCATCCGCAGCGCATGGCATGGCACGGCATGAGCCCGGCGGTCCCGCTCCGGGAGGTCGGGTAACGGTGCCGGCTCCCCCCGCCGACGGCGACGTAGTGGCTCCC
>JASHWW010000049.1 GCA_030043855.1 Thermoplasmata archaeon | reverse complement strand
CCCGAGGAGGAGCGGGAGCGCGAGATCTACGGGAAGGCGTGGGAGGCGTACCTCGACGGCGACTTCGGGTTCGGCCTCTGGTTGTGGCACGAGTGCGACCGGCTGACGAACAACTTCGGCGGCAACGTCCGCGAGGTGACGCGCGTGGTCGGCCCGGGCCGGTACTTCGGCTTCTCCCACCGGAAGGCGGTCGCGCTGGAGGTCCCGATCGAGCGGATCTACCGTCCGAGGAAGGGGGACATGAGCACCCCGCGGACCGACGCGTTCGTCCTCCCCCACTACCAGGTTCTGTGCGTCTACTTCGCCCGCTCGATGGCCGGGGACCCGAAGGCGAAAGCGCTCTACGAGATCGCGATCGGGGAGCTCGAGGACCGGCGCCGGGCGGACCCGTTCCTGCGACACTTCGAGACGTTCCGCGACCTGCTGACCCGCACCTCGAACCCGTCGGCGCCTCCAACGCCCCCGGCCACGACCGCGCCCGCGACCGTCCCGGCTCCCGCGAAGGCTCCGGCTCGGCGAGGCCGCTCGAAGTCGTAGTCCGGCCCGCGCCCGAAGGCTCCTTTACCCCGAGCTCCTCGGGAGGCCCGTTCGGTGCGACCGATGAAGGCAGTCGTGCTCGGAGGCGGCGGCCTGACCGGTCGTTGCGCCGTACGGGATCTCGCGACCGGCGGCGTCTTCGACGCGGTCGTCGCGGCGGACCTCGACGCGGAGCTGGCGCGGTCCGCGGCCCGGGCCGCGGGTCCCCGAGCCACGGCCGAAACGATCGATGTCCGGGACCGCGCCGCGGTCGTCCGGCTCCTGGACCGGGCGGACGTGCTGGTCAACGCCGTCCAATACGGGTTCAACCTCTCCGTGATGGAGGCGGCGCTCCGGGCGAAGGTGCCGTACCTCGATTTCGGCGGCCTCTTTCACATGACCCGGAAGCAGCTCGCCCACGACGCGGCGTGGCGGGAGGCCGGCCGGATCGCCATCCCCGGCCTGGGGCAGGTCCCCGGGATCTCGAACGTCCTGGCGATGCAGGCCGCGGCCGATCTCGATCGGGTCGACTCGCTGACCATCCGGGACGGCTGGCGCGACCTCACGGTGGGTGGCCCGGAGATCTCGTTCACGTGGTCCCCGAGCACCTTCCTCGACGAGATGGTCCTGCCCGCCCAGGTGTTCGAGGACGGTGCCTACCGCGAATACCCACCGATGAGCGGGGCGGAGGAGTTCGATTTCGCCCCTCCCATCGGCCGCACCCGGGTCTACCGCACCCTGCACTCGGAGCCGGCGACCCTGCCCGACAGCCTGCGGGCGAAGGGGCTCCGGCACTGCGAGTGGAAGGAGGGAGGGCCGGGGATCGAGGTCCTGCGGACCATGGCCCTCCTCGGTCTCGCCTCCGACCGCCCGGTCGACGTGCGCGGCGCCGGCGTGGCACCGCGCGAGTTCACCTTGGCGTTGCTCAAGCGCGAGAAGCTCCTCGGCGCCCCCGAGGGAGTGACCGTGGACGACTGGGAAGTGTTCGACGTCGAGCTCCACGGGTCGAAGGACGGGCGCCCGGTCGAGCGGCACGCGATCGCCCGCTTCCCCCCGCGCCCCGACTGGCATCTGACCGCCACGGAGTACGCCGTGGGAGTGGCCGGTGCGGTCGGGGCCGAGCTGATCGCGGGCGGCCACGTGCGGGAGGTCGGCGTCGTGCCCCCCGAGCGGTGCATCCCGCCCGGCCCGTTCCGCGAGGCGCTCGCCCGGCGTCGGATCGAGACGACGATCGTCCCGGTCGAGCCCCCGCTGCCTCCGTTCCGGACCGGATAATCGACCTCCGAGGGCCAACGCTGCCGTTTCGGCCGTAAAAATGGCAGATTCGGGGCGAATTTGTGGGGTTTCGTGCGCGGAACCTAGAGGTTTCGGAGGGGTCGTTCTCTGACGGTACGCCTCGACAACGCGGTTCGGGTCCAAGCCAATTATATATAGGCCATTCGGGGTGCTCGCCTCCGCCGGAGATGCACATTCTATGGCGGAGCCGAAACCCGCCCTCGACCCGTCGTTGGGAGAGGTCCGGGAGTCGCTCCCGGGGGCCGACGCGCCCCTCCGGCGACTGACCGCCGAAGGGGCCGACGTCCACCCACCGGCGACCCCGTCGGGCGACGAGCCGCGGACGAAGGAGGCGAAGCGCGAGCCGTCCGCCGAGCCTCCCAAGGAGGGGGCGGCGGAGCCGGAGCCGATCCCGATCCCGATCGCGCGGCTGATTCCGAAGCTGAAGAAGAGCGCGAAGCTGTTCGAGGAGGGGAAGAAGCGGGTCCCGAACGCCTCCAGCTCGCTGATCCGGGTCGCCTCGTACGACCCGTGCCCTCCGTTCATCGCGAAGGGGAAGGGGTCCCGAATCTGGGACGAGGACGGGAACGAGTACCTCGACTTCAACCTCGCCTACGGCGTGCTGATCAACGGCCACGCCCCCGAGTCCCAGGTCAAGGCGATCCAGGAGCAGGCGGAGCTGGGGCTCCATTTCGCCGCCCCGAGCGAGCTCGAGCTCGAGGTGGCGAAGCTGTTCCAGAAGCTCGTCCCGAACGCGGAGCGCGTCGCGTTCTGCTCGAACGGCTCGGACGCGACGATGAACGCGATCCGGATCGCCCGGGCGGTGACGGGGAAGGATGCGATCCTGAAGTTCGAGGGCCACTACCACGGTCAGCACGACCTGGCCCTGATCAGCGCGGAGGCGCCGCCGATCGTGGCGGGCCTCGACGAGTACCCGCGGCCGCTCCCCAACTCGGCGGGAATCCCGCCGGGGGTCACCGACTACGTGATGGTCGCCCCGTACAACTCGATCCCCGCGTTCGAGCGGATGGTCAAGCGGTACCGGGACCGCCTCGCCGCGGTGATCCTGGAGCCGGTGATGGCGAACGCCGGGGTCATCCCGCCCGCCCCGGACTTCCTGAAGCGGTTGGTCGAGATCGCCCACCAGAACGACATGCTCGTCATCTTCGACGAGGTGTTCACCGGGTTCCGCATCGCCCCCGGCGGAGCCCAGCAGCTCTACAACGTCGAGCCGGACATCTCCTGCTGGGCGAAGGCGCTGGGCGGCGGCGTCCCGGTGTCGGCGGTCTCGGGGAAGGCGGAGTACATGGACCTGATCGCCCCCGGGCGGATCTCCTTCGGCGGCACCTACAACGCCAACAACCTGACGATGGCCGGGACGCTCGCGAACCTGAAGGCGCTCCAGAAGGGCGGCGAGGAGCTGTACGCCCGGTTCGCCCGGCTCACGGAGAAGCTCGAGAAGGGCCTGGAGGAGGCCGGCCGGGACGCGAAGCTCTCGGTCCTCGTCCAGTCGGTGAACGGCATGCTGCAGTTCTTCTTCACGCGCCGCAAGAAGATCACGAACTACCGCGAGTCGCTGCAGATCGACTGGAACCTCTACCTGCGGCACCACCAGCTGCTGCTGGACCACGGCGTCTACATCCACCCGGACAACTACGAGCGGATCACCTTCTCCAGCGCGCACACCGAGAAGGACGTCGACCGGTTCGTCGAGGTGGCGACCGAGACGTTCCGCGAACTGCGGACGCTCCCGCGCGACTACCTACCGTAAACCCCGAACTGCCCCGTTCTGTGGGGGCTAAGTACCGGAAAGACGTAGCCGCGGCGATGCCCGGGACGGCCGCCTCGGCGGTCCCGTAAGGGAGGGGAAGGGTTGGGCCGCTCTCCCACGGACCTCGCCATCTTTGTCGGGAAACGTCTCCTCCAGCTCGTCCCCGTCCTCATCGGCATCACGATCCTGACGTTCGTCTTCACCCACCTGTCGACCATCAACCCGTGCGCCCAGTGGTACCCGCACGCCGACCAGACGACGAAGACCAACTGCGAGCACATGTTCAGCCAGCCGCTCGCGACCCAGTACTGGCAGTACCTCACCAACCTCGTCCACGGCAACTGGGGCGCCTCCGTCGAGCAGGTGGCGGTCTACCCCCAGATCGCGGAGGGGCTGCCCGCGACCCTCGAGCTGGTCCTCGCGGCGCTCTTCCTGATGATCGTCATCGGGATCCCGCTCGGGGTCATCGCGGCGCAGTCGTCGGGCCGCTGGCCGGACCACCTGGTGCGGATCTTCTACCTCTCCGGCTGGGCGACCCCGACGTACCTGGGGGCGGTGATCGCGGCGATCTTCGTCGCCCCGTACTTCGGTTTGCCGTCGCACGGAGAGTATTCGAGCCTCGTCCCGCCGTTCCCGCAGTACACCCACATGTCGGTGGTCGACGCCCTGATCGCCGGCAATCTGCCGTGGACGCTCGACGCCATCGAACATCTGATCCTGCCGGCGGCGACGCTGGCGTTCATCAACATGGGGATCGCGACCCGGATGACGCGCAGCTCCATGCTGGAGGTCCTCCCGCTCGACTACGTGAAGTCGGCCCGGATGAAGGGGCTCTCCGAAGGGTGGGTCCTCTACAAGCACGCGCTCCGGAACTCCCTCATTACGACGACCACCGTCCTCGGCGTCACCGCGGGCGGCCTCCTCGCCGGGACGGTCGTCGTCGAGGAGGTTTTCGGCTGGCCCGGGATCGGCGCGTACGCCTACACCGCGATCGGGGGCGGCGGGTCGGCGCCGAACTTCGACGGGGCGGTCGCGGTGGTCGCCGTCTTCGCCGTCGGCGTGGTCCTCGCGAACCTGATCGCCGACATCCTCTACGGCCTCCTCGACCCGCGGGTCGACTGGAGATAGACGGTGGCGACGACCCCCGGGACCGCGGGCTCGGCGACGCCGGAGGTCCGGCCGTCGCTGAAGGAACGCGCCCAGCGGCTCGGTCGGGGAGCGGGCCTGCTCTGGCGGGTCCTGCGGGCGAACCCGCTGACGCTGATCGGCTTCGTCCTCGTCGTCGTGATCGTGCTCACCGCCGTGATCATGGTCACGGCGCCGCACCTCCTGACGAGCTACAACGTCGGCCAGGGGTCGAACGACTACAACCAGGGGCCGTCGTGGAAGCACCTGCTCGGGACCGACGGCAACGGGATCGACATCTTCTCGATGGTCCTCTACGGCCTACCGGTCGACCTCGCGATCGCGTTCGCCATCACCGGCGTCGCGCTCCTCGCCGGCGGAGGGCTCGGCCTGGTCGCCGGCTTCTGGGACAAGCCCGGGACCACCGGCGGCTGGCTGTCGGTGGCGATCATGCGGATCACCGACATCTTCCTCTCGTTCCCCAGCCTGATCCTGGCGCTCGCGATCGCCGTCTCGCTCGGGCGCGGGGTCTGGCAGCTGATCGTCGCGGTCCTGCTGACCTGGTGGCCGTACTACGTGCGGCTGGTCCGCGGCGAGACGCTCGCCGTGAAGCACCTGCCGTACATCATGGCGGCCAAGGCCGCCGGCGTGAAGGACGGCCGGATCGTGCTGCGGCACGTCGTCCGCAACGTCCTCGAGCCGGTCGTCGTCTACTTCACCCTCGACATCGGCACGGTCCTCGTCACGCTCTCCACGATCGGCTACGTCGGCCTCGGTCTCAACTACCCGACGACGCCCGAGTGGGGGAGCATGATCTCCTACTACCAGAACGCCGGGCTGATCACGTCGTATCCGTGGACGGTGCTCGGCCCCGGTGCGGCGATCTTCATCACCGTCCTCGCGTTCTCGCTCCTCGGCGACGGCCTCCGGGACGTGCTCGACCCGCGCAGCCGCCGCGTCCTCGCCGGCAGCGCCAGCCGCTCCTCGACCTCGCCGGCCGAGGGCGAGGAGGCGCAGGAGGAGATGGCCCAGGAGACGGAGGCGACCGAGCTGCCGTCGCCCGTGGCGTCCGCGTCGCCCGCGGTCCGGGAGGGCCGGCCCGTGCCATGAGCGAACCGGTCGTCTCGGTCGAGGGCCTCTCGATCGACTACGTCGTCGGCGCCGGCCGATTCCGCGCCGTCTCCGGGGTCACGCTCGCCGTCGAGCGCGGCCACGTCGTCGGGGTCGTCGGCGAGACCGGGTGCGGCAAGAGCACCCTCGCCCAGGCGATCCCGCGCCTCCTGCCGGAACCGCCGGCGACGATCGGCGAGGGCCGCATCCTGTTCCAGGGACAGGACCTCGTCCAGGTGCCGCTCTGGAAGATGCCCCGGATCCGCGGGACCGGGATCAACATGATCTTCCAGGAGCCGCTCAACTCGCTGAATCCGGCGTTCCGGATCTACGACCAACTCGCCGAGGCGATCTACATCCGGCGGGTCCGGGAGAAGAGCGGCGCGGTGACCGACCCGCGCGAAGCGAAAGGGTACGACTACTCGCGCTCCCAGGACCCCACCGCGTCCGAGGCGCTGCTCCGCCCCGTCGTTCCGCCGGGGGCGATGGCCCGGGTCACCCGGCGGTCGGTCGAGCGCCACGGGGACCTGCGGCCGGAGGTGCTGGAGTACCTCCGCCTCGTGCGGATCAACGACCCGGAGACGATCCTCGACCTCTACCCGCACGAGCTCTCGGGCGGGATGCGCCAGCGCGTGATGATCGCGATGGCGCTGTCGGAGAAGCCGACGCTCCTGATCGCCGACGAGCCGACGAGCGCGCTCGACGTGACGATCCAGGCCCAGGTGCTGACGCTGATGAAGGAGCTGATC
>JASHWW010000048.1 GCA_030043855.1 Thermoplasmata archaeon | reverse complement strand
GAGCAGCGCAAGCTCGCCCAGGGACCCCGGCCGGAACTTCCGGGCCGTCATGACGTCGGCGCTGCCTGACGAGGAACGTCGGCTCGCGCGCCTCGTCCGGGCGCACGACCGCTGGCGCGGTCGCGAGGTGTTCAACCTCCTCCCGAGCGAGAACGCGATCTCCCCGGTCGCGCGTCGCTACCTCGGGAGCGACCTCGCCGGCCGGTACACGCTCCCGATCGCCCAGACCCTCGAAGGGGAGACGTTCGACAACAGCTACACCGGGACGCGGTACACCGACCAGATCGAGGCGCTGGCGAACGCCGCGGCGGCTCGTCTGTTCCGGGCCCGCCACGCGACGACCCGCCCGCTCTCCGGGCACATCGCCGCCCTGTCGGCGCTGGGACCGCTCCTCCCGCGGGGGTCGAAGATCCTCGCCATCCCGCCGACCGACGGGGGATACGACGGCTACGCGCCGGGCTTCATTCCCGCGTTGCTCGATTACACGGTCCGGCCCCTGGCGGCCGACGGGCCGGGGCATTCGGTCGATGCCGCGAGCGCGGTCGCGACCATCCGCGCGGAGCGTCCGACCGCCGTCGTGCTCGGCCAGAGCTTCTTCCTGTTCCCCTACCCGCTGCGGGAGATCGCCGAGGCCGCGCACGCGGTCGACGCGCTCGTCCTCTACGACGCGTCGCACGTCCTGGGGCTGATCGCGGGCGGGGAGTTCCAGGACCCGATCCGCGACGGCGCGGACGTCGTCTTCGGGAGCACGCACAAGTCGTTCCCCGGTCCGCAGGGAGGTCTTCTGGTCACCGACCGCGACGACCTGTTCCAGCAGATCGACCCCGCGCTCGTCTGGCGGATCTTCGACAACGCCCACTGGAACCGCATCGCGGCGCTCGGCCAGACGCTCCTGGAACTCGAGCGGTGCGGCCCCGAGTACGCCCGGACCGTCGTGGCCAACGCGCAGGCGCTCGGGGCCGCGCTGAGCGAACGGGGGCTGCCGCTGGTCGCGGCCGAGCAGGGGTACACGAAATCGCATCAGATCCACCTCGACCGGGCCCGCCTGCGGGCCGGAGCGGGGCTCGGCACGGGAGAGCTGGCCCGTCGCCTCGAGCGGCAGGGACTCCTGATCGACCTCGTCGGCCGGATCGGCACGGCCGAAGCGGCACGTTTGGGCCTCGTGCCGGGCGACATGCCTCGCCTGGCCGACCTGCTGGTCCGGGGGGGTCTCCGGTCGGAGCGGATCGGGTCCGAGGTCCGCGCCTGGCGTCGGACGTTCCCGTCGCTGCGATTCGCCTGAGCGCGACGGTATGGGATCCGATCGCCGCCCCGCACGCCGCCCCGTGGCGCTCACGGGTACGCCCGGTACCGGGAAGAGCTCGGTGGCGGCGCACCTCCCCGACGTCCGGTCGATCGAGGTCGGCGCCCTCGCCGCGGACTGGGGGATGGCCCGGGGCCCCGCGGCCCACCGGATGGTCGACCTCCCCGCGATGATCGCCCGTGCCCGCCGACCGGACGCGTTCGGGGACGTGGAGCTCGTCGTCGGCCATCTCGCCCACCTGCTCCCGCTCCGGCGCGCCGTCGTGCTGCGCTGCCGGCCCGACGTGCTCGCGGACCGCTTGCGTCGCGCGCATCGCGGGACGGCGGTCGACCGGAAGGCGAACGAGGTCGCGGAGGCGGTCGACACCGTCGCGCTGGAAGCGTACGGACCCGGGCGACGCGTCGCGCAGATCGACACGACCGGCCGGACGATCCCCGCGGTCGCGCGGGAGGTCCGCGCCCGGCTCGTGCGCTGGCGCTCGACCCCGCCGACGCGGTTCCGCTGGCTCGCCGACCCCCGCGTCACCGACCATCTTTTGGGCCCTCCGCGATAGGGAGACCCGATGGTCCTCGAGGGGTACCGCGCCCGGGTCGCCCCGTACGTCGCGCGCCTCGCCCGGCCGTTCCTCGGATGGACCCCGAACGCGCTGAGCACGCTCGCGCTGGCCCTCGCGGTGGCGGCGGGGGGCGTGGCCGCGCTCGTCCGCTGGACGACGCCGCTCCTGTTCCTCGCGGTCGCGGTCCTCGTCTTCCTCTCCGGACTGTTCGACGTGATCGACGGGCAGGTCGCGCGGACCACCGGCCGCACGTCGGCGCGGGGCGACTTCCTCGACCACGTCTTCGACCGGTACGCCGACCTCGCCATCGTCGTGGGGATCGCGGTCTCCGGCTACGCGGACCCGGTGCTGGCGTTGCTGGCGCTCGCCAGCCTACTCCTGACGAGCTACATGGGGACCCAAGCGCAGGCGGTCGGCCAGGGGCGTCTCTACGCGGGACTGCTCTCGCGGACCGACCGGCTGGTCGTGCTCGCCCTCGCGGCGTTCCTCGAGTTCGACTGGTCGCTCCCCTGGCCGTGGGCGCCGAGCCACCCGTGGGAGCGGTTCGCCGCGTGGGGCGTCTCGTTCACGGTGATCGACGTCGCGTTCGCCTACTTCGTCATCGCCGGGCAGTGGACCGCGATCGCTCGGGCGCTCCGGGTCTACCGGGCCCTTCCGCCGACGGCGTAGCCCGATCGGCCCCGCGCTCGCGGTCGTCCCCCACGACCGTGCCGCCCTTGATCCGGTAGTACTGGAGCGGATGGCGCAGGTACGACTCGTAGCAGAGCGCGTCGCGCCCGCGTTCCCCGGCCGGACCTTCGGGGTCGCCGTCCCGTACGCAGAGCCCGTGGCTGCGGATCGTGTCGCACTCGGGCGGCTGGTACCCCTGCCCGCCGTCGCGCGACGTGATGTGCTCGACCTGGTACCGCGTGATCGACTCGTCGAAGTCGGGCGCCCCCCGGTACGCGTCGACGATCGTCTCGAAATCCGCGCCGGCCTTGTGGAGGAAGGCGGCCAGTGCGAACCGGCCGGCGTGGGAGAGATTCTCCCCCTTCTGCAGCGTCCGCTGCATCTTGCGGATGCACGGCGGGAACGCGGCCGGGCGCAGCGCCCCGACGCCGATGCCGGGTCGCCCGACCGGAGCCGGGGTCCGGCGGGCGAGCTCGCCCAACAGCTCGGCCTCCCCGGACCGGACCTCCGCGACGACGTCGTCCGCCAGCGGGACGGGGACCGCGAGCCGCAGTCGGACGGCCTCCTGGATCAGTCGCGCCGCCCGCTCGGAACGGACGAGCACCTTCCCGCCCTTCAGCTCCTGGCGCGCGAGCCGGAAGTCCGCCTCCCGGATCGGGACGGCCAGGCGGACGTACTCGACCAGCGGCAGTTCGATCGCTCCGTCCCGGACCGTGAGGTCGAAGCCGAGTCGACGACCGACGTCGGCGAGCTCCTCCGCGGAGACGGCCGTGAGCCGCGCGTGGTTGCGTTTCGCCTCGGCGACCGCCCAGCGCCGGAGCGCCGCCCCGGTCGGCGCGGCGGCGAGCACGACGCGGGCGAACAGGAAGGAGAGGAAGCGGACGTCGGGGTCCGCCTGCGAGAGCTCGGTGAGCTCCACCGACGCTCGCGGGTCGTCGGCCGCGGCCAGCGCCCGGGCCCGGCCCAGCGAGCGCGCCGACGCGTAGGCGGGATCCGTCAGCAGCGCGCGCAGCGACACCGGCTCCGCGAGCAGGGCCTCCGCCCCGGGGAGGAACGGGTACTCCCCGAACAGCGAACGCGCGTCTAGAGGAGCCGCGGAACGACGAACTGCCATAGCAGGAGGAGGAGGACGATCAGGGACGAGAAGGCGACGGCGCGGCCGGCGAATGCGTCCACCCGTGCCTCCGACCATCCGCGCTTGAATCGGGCGGCGAGCGTCGCCGCGTAGTCGCGGAACAGGAGACCCCCGTCCAGGGGGACGAGGGGGAGGGCGTTCGAGATCCCGAGCAGGAGGTTCATCCACGCCAGCCAGTAGAGGACGTTCGCCGCGATCCAGAACGTCGTGGGGTTGGCGCCGGCGAACGGTCCGCCGAGATGGAAGTACGACATCGTCGAGCCGCTGACCGGCTCGAGCGACGCCAGCGGGAGGACGATCCAGTCGATCGACCCGACGAGGGGCCCGGAGGAGCTCCCGAGCGGCCAGACGAGCGTCTGCTTGATCTCCGCCGGGGTGAGCGAGTCGACCGCGACGCCCAGGTACCCCCGGTCCTTGACCGTCGGACTGGTCGCGAGGGTCACGTTGGTCGTCACGATCCTCCCGAGGCTGGCGCTGTAGTAGGCGAGCGAGACCTGTTCGCCGGGGGTGGTGTTCGCCAGGGCCGACTCGAAGGTCGCGAGCGTCGGCGTGGCGGTGCCGTTCACGGCGGTGATGATGTCGCCCGCAGCCAAGCTCAGGTTCGCCGCCGGCGTGTTCGGTTCGACGGCGGCGACTCCGACGCCGTTCGCGTTCGGAACGACCGCCCCGGCGACCAGCCCCGACAGGGCGGCGAAGAAGACGACCGTCAGCACGAAGTTCGCCAGCACACCGGCGGCCGCGACACGGTCCCGCTGCCGCCGGGGCGCCGCCAGCATCTCGGCGTCGTCCTGCTCGACGAACGCCCCGACCGGAACGACGCACCAGAGGATGCCCAGGCTCTTCACGCCGATCTTCTGCGACCGGGCGATGATCCCGTGCCAGAGCTCGTGGACGACGACCCCGACGACGAGCGCGACGATCCCGTATCCGAGCGGGATGATCGGGTTGATCCCGGGCAGCCCGAGCGCCTCCTGCGGGCTCGGCGCCTGCGACGGCGTCAGGCGGAACGAGACGATCGCCCCGAAGATGAGCAGCACGACGATCCCGACCATCGCGACGACCGAGAGGGCGATCCCGACGTCCCCCGCGACGGTCCAGAAGCGCCGGAACCGACCCCACCGTTCGAGGGCGGAGCGACCCCGCTTCGTCTTGATCATCAGGGCCGGGCCGAACAGCGTGAACGTCTTGTCCGGACCGATGTGGCCAGTCCGGTAGAGCGCCAGCACGACGGCGGCGTATGCCGCGACCACGAGGGCCGCGATCTCGTAGCCCAGGTACGGGTCCACGGCGGTTCGGCTCCTCACGCCGGACCCGGGTTAAGAGGTCTCGCGACGGGGCAAGGTGGATATGGAGCACCGGAGGTGGGAATGCGAGCGGAGCGGTCGTGCGGGGCAGTCGTGGGTGGGGAGCCGTCGCCGCCCTCGCGATCCTGCTTATCGCGGGTGCCGGGGCCGCGACCGGTCTCCGGGCTGCATCGCCTCCTCCGAACCTCTCCCCGCCGATCGCGGCGACCTCCGACGAGCCGCTCGTTGCCGGCGCGACGTCCGTCGTGGTAGCTCCCGCGTACTCTCTTTCCGTCGGGGTTCGTGAGATCGGTCCCGCCGACCCCGGAGCGACGATGTCGGTCGTCGTCGGAATCGCTCCTTCGGATCCCGCTGGCCTCGCGGCCTACGCCGCGGCCGTCTCCACGCCGGGAACGCCCCTCTACCAACGGTACCTCTCCCCGGCGGCGCTGGCCGCGCGGTACCTTCCCCCCGCCTCGACCGTTCGGTCGGCCGAGCAGTATTTCCGGTCGTTCGGACTGTCGGCGACCGCGAACCGGGACGGGCTGCTGCTCGACGTCGCCGGACCCGCCTCCTCGATGGGGAAGGCGTTCTCCACGGAGTTCTCCGAGTATCGCACCTCGGCCGGCCGGGAGTTCGTGAGCCACGCGACTCCGGCGACGCTTCCTCCGATCGCCGGATGGTCCGGAGCCTACGGCCTCGGCAACGTCACCCCGATCTCGCCGGCGCTCGGAGGCACTCCGACGACGGCCCCCGGGAGCTCGCCCACCGCGACCTGCGTGGGCGAGGAGAACGTCTTCACGCCCTGCCAGATCGCGACGGCCTACGGCGCCAGCGCGCTGTTCGCCGCCGGTACCAACGGTAGTGGCCGAACGGTCGCCGTCGTCGACGCCTACTCGGCCGCCGAGTCGCAGGGACAGCTCGCGTCCGACCTCGAACGGTTCGCCTCGAGCTTCGGACTACCGACCGGCGGCGTCCAGTTCGACTACCCGGTTCCGACGACCGCGGACCTGAACGCCACGGGAACGAACTCCGGCTGGACGACCGAGGACGCCCTCGACCTCGAATGGGCGCGGGCGAGCGCGCCCGGCGCGACGATCCGCATGACGTTCTCCCCGAACAGCGGCGCCGGCCTCTACGCGGCGGTCGATTGGCTCGTCGCCAACGACGCCACGAACGTGATCTCGATGAGCTGGGGGGAACCGGACACCGGCATCTACAACGCCTACGCGGGACCCTGCGCCTTCGCGTGCAACGCTTCGACCGACGGCTCGTACGCCGTCCTCGCGCCGGTCCTCCAATTGGCCGCGGCCGAGGGGATCTCCGTCTTCGCGGCCAGCGGAGACTGCGGTGCCGCCGACGGGACGTCGGGGGTGGCGACCAACTTCCCGGCGTCCGACCCCTACGTGACCGGCGTGGGCGGGACCGAGCTCGTCACGACCTCGAACGGGACCTACGAGGAGGAGACCGCCTGGAGCGGGAACGCCACGGGGGCGGCGTCGCCGGGCTGCCAGAACCAGGGCGGCTCCGGGGGCGGGTACGCGCCGTTCGCGCGACCCTGGTGGCAGGTCGGACTCCCGTCGGGCGAGAGCTGGCGCGGGGTCCCCGACGTCGCGGCCGACGCGGGGGTCCCGGTCGTCGTCTACCAGGGGGGCTCGCTGGAAGGGGTCGAGGGGACCAGCGTCGCGACCCCGATCTGGGCGGGGTTTGCCGCGGTCGCCGACCAGGTGACGGGCCGCGCGCTCGGGTTCCTCGACCCGCGACTCTACGCGATCTCGGTCGGTCCCGACTACGATCTCGACTTCCACGACACCCTCACGGGATCGAACGGGTACTTGGCCGGCGTCGGATGGGATCCGGTGACCGGCCTCGGAAGCCCGGACCTCGCCGCCCTCGCCGCCGACCTCGCTCCGACCGCGGTGGCGCCGAACGGAGCCGGGGCGTTCGTGTACGCGTCGCCCCGGTTCGGACCGGCACCGCTCGACGTCCGGTTCTCGATCGGCACGCCCTCGAACGGGAGCTTCCCGCTCGAAGGCGTCGCGTTCGGCGACGGCAACGCTTCGTTCGTCGCGAACGGGACGGTCGCCCACACCTACGCGGCCCCGGGCGTCTACGCCGCCCAGTCGTACGTGATGAACGCGAACGGGAACGTCTCCGTCTCCCCGCCGGTCGTGATCGTCGTCGGGGGCGGGGGACCGCTCGCCGTCACGCTCTCGAGCAATGCGACGGCGGTCGCGACCGGAAGCCCGGTCGCGTTCGCCACGGCCGTCGCCGGCGGGGTCGGACCGTACACGTATTCGTACTGGTTCGGGGACGGGTCGTTCCGCAACACCACCGAGTCCCAGGTGTCGTACGCCTATCCGGCGTCGGGCGGATTCTGCGCGGCGGTCACGGTGCGCGACGGGGCCACTCCGCCGAACGGCGGGGCGAGCGCCCGGATCGCGATCGCCGTCGGGGGGGACGCCGCGCCGAATTGCGGGAACGATACCGCACCGGTCTCGGTCACGCCCACCCCCCCGCCCGGACCGTGGGACGCACCGGCCGACCTCCCGTCCCTCTTCTCCGTGACCGGAGGCACCGTCGGTCCGGGCGCGGTCGGCGTATCGATCACCTACACGTCGAGCGACCCGTACGTGACGGCGTGCGACTGCGCGATCTTCCGCGCGGCCGGAACCTACTCGGTCGAGGCGCTGGTCGCGGACGCGGTGAACTCGATCGCGACGGCGGAGACGAACGTGACGATCTCCGCCCCGCTCGTCGGCGCGTTCTCGGCGAGCTCGCTCTCCGGCCCGGCCCCGCTCGACGTCTCCTTCGCGGCGTCGCTCGAGGGCGGCGTGGGGGCGAATCCTGCGAC
>JASHWW010000047.1 GCA_030043855.1 Thermoplasmata archaeon | reverse complement strand
AAGGCCCCGGAGGGCCTCAGCGAGAAGAACTGCGTGCGGGTCATCGCCGCGATCTTCACCGAGGGGAACAAGGAGGCCGTCGCGAAGTTCACGTGGCGGACGCTCTACATCGGGAACATGCACTTCCAGGACGCGTACGACTACGATATCCAGCGCCTGATGCGCTGCGATATCCACTACGCGGTCCCGGACGGGCGCGTCATCCCGTTCTGCTCGTACAACTCGGGCCCGATCTACCGGACGGAGGTCGAGCAGAAGTTCTCGATCCCAATCCCCGACTGGCAGCGGGCGAAGAAGCAGGCCGGCACCCCGTTGAAGACCATCGAGACGATGGGCGTCAACGGCGAGGTCATCGTCGACCCCGAGTACTACAAGATCCGGGCGCTCAAGGGCGCGCCGGGGATGTCGGCGTAATCCGACCCCCCGCGACCCGGGCGAACCCTTTCCGACCCCTACGGCACCGATTCTTCCGATCCCGCGAACAGGACCGCTCCGGCCCATCGCAGTCGTACGGCGGCGCGCGGGGACGGAGGGGACGACGCGAGGCGCCGATCGATCTCCGCCCAGACCGCCGACGCCGGTCGGTCCGGGCGGGGCTCGGGAGGGGTCGGAAGATTCGAGCCGTGCTCCGCCAGCCACCGCTCGGAGGCGGCGAGATGTTTGCACGTGCCGAGGCCCCGACGCGCGAAGTCGACGCACGTGCACAGCGCCGCCTCGTGCGACGGGTAGGTCGGGAACATCGTTCGGTAGGACGTTCCCCGGAGGGAGTTCCGGACCTCCAGCCGGAGGAAGGGGGACCGTCGCACCACGGCGACGTCGAGCGGTTCCTCGAGGGCGCGGATCCGACGCTCGAGTACCGCTTCGGCCGGGCCGGCGGGGGCGGGCCGTCGGCCCGGCGGCGTCCGGGAGGCGGAGCGGGGCGACCGGGGACGATCGACCACGGAAACCTCGGGCTCCCGACTACCACACTGTACAAGAGTAATTAATCTGGGAATCCCCCGGGAATCGCGAGCGGGCCGGCGCGGGTCCGCCCGGAGAGGAGCCGACCGGCCCATCGATGCTGAACACCACCACGCAGTTCATCGTCGACCTGTTCCTCCTGGTCGCCGCCTCGGTCGCCGCCGGGGAGATCTGCATCCGACTCGGTCAGGCGGCGCTCGTCGGCCAGATCCTCGTCGGGGTCATCCTCGGCCCGACCCTCCTGGAGCCGGTCCTCGGCCTGGGGAACATCTCGTCGAACTTCGCCGACCTGCAGATCCTGGCGACGTTCTTCATCCTGATGATGGCCGGGCTGAGCGTCACGCCCGAGCAGATC
This sequence comes from Thermoplasmata archaeon, assembly GCA_030043855.1. GTDB lineage: Archaea > Thermoplasmatota > Thermoplasmata > Lutacidiplasmatales > UBA184 > Lutacidiplasma. The sequence goes on along the minus strand of JASHWW010000047.1, from coordinate 2,070 downwards.
CGGGCGACCGGGCTCTCCGCGGGGCTGCTCGGCATCGCGATCTTCCTGATCCCGTTCCTGCTCGGCGCCGGCGTCGTCCACGTGCTCTATCCGCAGTGGGGCTGGCTGACGACCCTGTTCATCTCGCTCACGATCTCGATCACCGCGCTCCCGGTGCTCGGCATCATGCTCCGGGAGATGGGGCTCCTGGAGACCAAGTTCGGCTCGTTCCTGATGAACACGGCGATCGTCAACGAGCTGGCGGCGGTCTCCACCTTCGCGGTGCTGCTCGAGATCCAGACCGGGACGCACGACATCCTGGTCGACACCGCGATCGCGATCGTGACGGTCGCGGTGTTCCTGTCGACCGTGCTCGCCGTCCACTACGGCCTGCGGAGCCTCCGCCAGATGAAGGTCTGGGACCGGATGGTCTCCCAGTTCCGGGAGGGGTGGCGGAGCCGCGAGGCGTGGTTCGCGCTCCTGATGGTCGCCGGGCTGGCGGCCGCGCTGTACTCCCAGTTCCTCGGCCTGACGTTCCTGGTCGGGGCGTTCTACGCGGGGCTCCTCATCACGCCGGAGAGCGCCGGGCCCCGGCAGCATCGGCAGATCCGCCAGATCTTCGACACGGTCACCTGGGGGTTCTTCATCCCGCTCTTCTTCGCCCTCGTCGGCGTCTCGATGGACTTCCGCCTGATCGGCGCGAGCGTCGTGGCGATCTCGGCGTTCGCGGCCCTGGTCCTGTTCGCCTTCTTCTCGAAGGTGTTCGTGGGCAGTTCGTTCGCCCGGACCCTCGGTTGGTCCCCCTCCGAGTCGCTCGGCGCCGGCTTCCTGGTCGCGAGCCGCGGAGCGGTCGAGCTGGCGATGGCGGTCATCCTGCTCCAGGACCAAGTGTTCACCCCCCAGCAGTTCACGATCGTCGCGGGGGTCGGTCTGCTGACGACGCTCCTCGCCCCGATCGGGGCCGGGTCGTTCGTCCGGACGCTCACCGCCGAGCGCGCGTCGCAGGAAGAGGAGCAGCGGCGGGCGTCGTTCCTGCCGCTCCCCCCGCCCCGGCTCGTCACGGGTGCCGACGACGAGCGCGCGTCGTAGGCCGACGGCGGCACGGTTATCTCTCCCGCCGGGCGTCGGCGGCCGATGGACGCCGCGCCCGCCGGGTCGCCGCCGGACCGGAAGCGCCCGCGCGTGTCGAAGAACGCCAAGATCGGTCTGGGTCTCCTGTTCACCCTCGGTGGCCTCGCCCTCGTCAGCCTCGGGTTCCCGATCAGCCCGTACGCGAACGGGGCGCTGTTCGGCGCGGTCGCAGCCGGGGTCTTCGCCCTCTGGGTCGGCGGCATCCTGATGGGCGTCGGCAGCCGCTCGTAGTCCGATGCCGCCCCGCTTCCCGTGGCGCCTCGTCACCTTCGACATCGATGGAACCCTGACCCGGGGGCACGGGTGGGTCCCGATCGCGGCCGCGTTCGGCCGGACCGCCGACTTCGAGCGGACCAACCGACGGTTCTTCGCCCGGGAAGAGTCCGAGGACGCGCACCTGGAGGCGCTCCTGGACCTCGCGACCGGACGCACCGTCGCCGAGGTCGAGGCGGTCCTCGAACGGACCCCCCGGCTGGACGGGATCCGGGAGGCGGTGGACCGGGTCGTGGAGCTCGGCGCTACTCCGGCCCTGCTGACGCACAATCCCCCCTACGTCCTGCGATGGTACCAGCGGACCTTCGGGTTCCGGGACGGCTCGGGGGTCGATGTCCAGGCGATCGTCCACGGTCGGATCGGACCGCCCGGCCCGGTCTCCGCGGACAAGGTCGCGGGGCTGCGGGCGCTGCTGGGCCGCACGGGCGCGCGTCCGTCCGAGACCGTCCACATCGGGGACGGGTGGGCCGATGTCCCGGTCTTCCGCGCCGCGGGAGCCGGGGTCGCGTTGAACAGCTCCCTGCCGGACGTGCGGGCGGCCGCCGACCTGGTCCTCGACGCCTCCGACCTCCGACCGGTCGTCGCCGCGCTGGAGGGGCTGCCGCCCCGCAGCTGAACGGTGCCCGGACCGCCGGCGGGGGGTTCTTATACCGACCCCTCCCGTGGACGCTCCGATGGAGTACGTCG
>JASHWW010000001.1 GCA_030043855.1 Thermoplasmata archaeon | reverse complement strand
ATCACCACGGCGGTTTCGGGGAGCACGCCCGAGACCCCGAGGCGGGACAGGTTCAGGGTGACGCTGCCGTTCGGGAGCTCGGTGGCGTTCGCCCAGACGGACGTCGAGAACCAACCGCGCGAGGCCAGCCGGTACGCGGTCCCGTTCGTCGAGAACGTGAGCGCCGCCCGGATCGCGAACGCGCCGTCCGGCGTGGTCGCGGAGGTCGCGACGCCGACCGAGCCGTGGACGACGCCGCCCGGGGCGATCGTTCCGAACGTCAGGTTCGCGACCGCTCCCGAGGTGGTGGCGGTGACCAGCACCGGAGCGCCCGCCACCGGGACCAGCGAGGTCGCGTTGCCGGGGAACCCGTTGAAGGCGTAGACCTGGAGCGTCAGCGCCGGGCCGATCAACGATTCGTCGAGGGGATCTCCGAGGGTGAAGGAGATCGTTCCGGACGTTCCGGGCGCGAGGGTCGGCGCGCTGAGGTTGGCGAGGAAGCCCCGGTCGTCCGCGATCGGGAGCGGCGGGTAGCCGCTCGCCGGCGTCCGGGCGCTCGCGACGGCCGGTGCCGCGAGAACGGCCACGGCCAGGATCGCCGCCACCAGCGGGGGCCCGCGTCGCCGATTACGCACCGGTCTCCTCGGGGAACCGGCCGCTCTCCGCGAGCTCCACCAGCCGCCGGATCCGCTCGACCGCCTGCCGTCGCCCGCGACGGCCGCCGGTCCCGAGGAGCCCCGCTACGGTCGACCGTCGGGGGATTGGTCCCGTGCTCACCTTGTAGAGCGCCCGGGCGAGCGCGCGCGGCCGGGCCGTCTGTGCGACGGCCTCGAGGTCGGCCCGGAACTCCTCCCGTCGGGTGAGCGCGTCGGCGAGGAACGCGAGGACGGGATCCCAGCGGAGCATCCGGGCCAGGGTCCGGAAGAACGTGAGGTACCGGCCGTCCAGCCCCCGCAGGTGGCCGACCTCGTGCGCGACCACCGCTTCCCACTCGACCGGGGTCAACTGCGCCAGCAGCGCATCCGAGACGAGGATCACGTCGCGGCGCCGGAGCCCCCATCGGCCGCTCCGCTCGGCGAGGGTGAACGAGAAGGCGTCGGCGCGGGCCTCCGGGAAGCGGAGGAGCGAGATCGCCGAGACCGGGGGTGCGAGCGCCGCGGGCCAGGCGAGCGGCGTCGGCCGGAGCACCCGGAGCACGGCCCGGTCGACCGCCTGGCACAGGAGGAACGCGGCCGCGAAGACGACGAACGCCCCCGCCGCGCCCCAGATCCAGACGTCGCGCGCCGCCGGGGCGAACAGGAGCTCGGGGGAGCGCCAGAGACTGGCGACGCCGGGCCACCCGTGGCGGGCGATCACCCAGGCGAGCGCCGTCGTGGCGAGCAGCGCCCAGGCGGCGACGAACAGCGCGGCGAGGCGGAACACCGTGACGGAGGTCGAGCGCCGATACGCCAGCAGGAGGACGACGCCGAACGCCGCGAGCGAAAGGAAGGGGAGTTCGAGCAGGCCGTCGGCCGGCACACCCATGGATCCGGCGACCGCTCAGTCGAGCCCCAAGCGACGGCGGAGCTCGCGCTCCTCCGTCGGGTCGAGCTTCGCGATCTCCTCGTTGAGGTGCACCACGCCGGCCGGACCGAACATCTCGACGACGCCCCGCAGCAGGTTCTTGAGGTATTTCTGCTCCACGTTCGCCGTCCGATAGACGAACCGCTCTCCGCCGCGGCACGTCTCGCGGCGACGGCGGACCAACCCCTTGTCGAACAGCCGCGACAGGGTCGTTGCGACGGTGGTGTACGCGACCCGAACGCCGCGGCGCTCGAGCGCCTTCCGGACGTCCCGGGCCGGGGCCTCCTTCAGCTCGCGCAGCGACGTCAGCACTTCGCCCTCGAGCGAGCCGACCATCGCTGCCCCGCACGGACCACCCGCCCCCCGCTCCTTAAGCGAGACGGCCGACGCGAACGAACGGGTACGTACGAACCGGACTTCCGGCGGTCCCACCGCCGACCGGACGCGGGAAGGCTTAATGCGCGGACCCGACTCGCGCCGCCGTGGCGGGACGTCCGGAGCGGGTCGAGACCGTCCTCGATCTGATCGGCCACACGCCGATCGTCGCGCTCCGCCACGTCACGGCCGGTCTTCCGTACCGCGTATTCGCCAAGCTCGAGCAGCTCAACCCGGGCGGTTCGGTGAAGGACCGGATCGGACCGATGATGATCGACGAGGCCGAGCGGAAGGGCCTGCTCCGCCCCGGCGGCACCATCGTCGAGGCGACGAGCGGCAACACCGGCGTCGGCCTCGCTCTCGTCGCGGCGGTCCGCGGGTACCGGCTCGTCTTCGTACTGCCCGACAAAATGAGTTCCGAGAAGATCCGGCTCCTCCGGGCGTACGGCGCCCGCGTCGTCGTGACCCCCGCCGGCGTGCCGCCGGAGCATCCGCTGAGCCACTACTCGGTCGCGCGCCGACTGGCGAAGGAGATCCCGAACGCGTACTACCCGAACCAGTACGAGAATCAGGGGAACCCCGAGGCCCACTACCGGACGACCGGCCCGGAGCTCGACCACGACGGCGGCCCGGAACTGGCCGCGATCGTCGGGAGCGTGGGGACCGGCGGGACGATGAGCGGCGTCGGGCGGTACTTCAAGGAGCGACGACCGAGCGTCCGGATCGTCGCGGTCGACCCCGCGGGGTCGGTGCTCGGTCCGTACTTCCGGACCCGTCAGCTGGGGAAGGCCGTGCCGTACCTGGTCGAGGGAATCGGCGAGGACATGATCCCGAAATCGATCCACTTCCAGTACCTGGACGAGTTCGTGGAGGTCAGCGACCGGGAGTCGTTCTTCATGGCCCGGCGCCTGGCCCGGGAGGAGGGCCTGTTCGTAGGCGGATCGGCGGGGGCGGCGGTCGCGGGCGCGACGAAGTGGCTCGCCGGCCGTCCGCTTCCCGAGGGAGCGACCGTGATCGTCATCCTCCCGGATTCGGGGGACCGGTACCTGTCGAAGTTCTACTCCGACGACTGGATGCGGGAGAAGGGGTTCCTCGACGTCGGCGCGACCGCCCGCGACCTGCTCGCCCGGAAGGGCGCCACGCCGGCACTCATCGCCGCCGACCCGACGACCGTCGTCCGCGACGCGCTCGCGCTGCTGCGCCACCACGGGATCTCCCAGATGCCGGTCCTCGCCGGCCACGACAACGTCGGGGCGTTCCAGGAGGACGAGGCGCTCCGGCGGTCGCTCAGCGACGAGACGGTCGTCGAGCGGACGGTCTCCGCGGTCCTCTCCGCCCCGTTCCCCGAGGTCCGTGCCGACGCCCCGGTCGCCGACGTCCTGCATTCGCTCCGCGAGGCGGGAACGCTGCTCGTCCGCGACGCCGCGACCGGAACCCCGGTCGGGGTCCTCACGCGCCACGACCTGGTCGGCTTCCTGACCGATCCGGGAGGCGAACATGCGGTTTGACACGCGACTGATCCACGCGCAGCAACCGGCCGACCCCGCCACCGGCGCGGTCGTCCCGCCGATCCACCTCGCGACGACGTTCCGGCAGTCGGCGCCGAATCGGACGAAGGGGTTCGTCTACGGGCGGTCCGGGAATCCGACTCGCGCGATTCTCGAGGCGACGCTCGCGGACCTCGAGAGCGGCCGGCGCGGGCTCGCGTTTTCGTCCGGCCTCGGTGCCCTGACGACGCTGCTCGAGTCCGTTCCGGGCGGCCGACGGATCGTCGCCATCGACGACCTGTACGGGGGGACTCGCCGCCTGTTCGAGCACCATCGGGCGCAGTTCGGCCTCTCGGTCGACTATCGGGATCTGAGCGATCTGGCGGAGGCCCGGGCCGCGCTGGCCACCCCCGCCCATCTCGTCTACGTGGAGAGCCCCACGAACCCCCTCCTCAAGCTCGTCGATCTCCGGGCCCTCGCCGGACTCGCCCATCGCGCCGGGGCGCGACTCGTCGTCGACAACACCTTCGCGACCCCGGCGCTCCAGCGGCCGCTCGAGCACGGCGCCGACATCGTGCTCCACTCGATGACGAAGTACCTCGGGGGACACTCGGACGTGGTCGGGGGCGCCCTCGTCCTGGGCCGCGACGACGATGCCGAACGGCTCGCCTGGCTGCAGAACGCCGTCGGCGCCGTTCCGAGCCCGTTCGACTGCTTCCTCGTCCTGCGCGGACTGCACACGCTCGGGGTCCGGATGCGGGCCCACCAGGAGTCGGCGGCGGCGGTCCTCGAGGTCGTGGGCCGGAGCCGCAAGGTTCGGGCCGTGCACTATCCGGGCCGGGCCCGAGCGTCCGACCGGGCGCTCGTCCGGCGGCAGATGGCCGGCCGCGGAGGGATCGTCTCCGTCGAGGTCGCGGGCGGAGGTCGCGCCGCCCGACGGTTCCTGGCGCGCCTCCGCGTCTTCACGCTCGCCGAGAGCCTGGGCGCCGTCGAGTCGCTGGTCGACCATCCCGCGTCGATGACCCACGCCAGTGTCCCCCGCGCCGTCCGGCAGGCCCACGGCGTCACCGACGGCCTCGTCCGGTTGTCGTGCGGCATCGAGGACCCGGCGGACCTCGCCGAGGACGTCGCCCACGCGCTCCGGGCGGTGTAGCGTGCGGCGGTTCCACGTCTACGATTCCCGGACCCGAGAGACCCGGGTGTTCGCGCCGATCACGCCCCCGCGCGTCGGCATGTACGTCTGCGGGATGACCCCGTACAGCGCCGCGCACGTCGGGCACGCGCGGACGATGGTCTTCTTCGATGTCGTCGCCCGGGCGCTCCGACGGTGGGGGTACCGCCCGTTCTACGTCCAGAACGTGACGAACCTGGACGACAAGGTGATCGCCCGAGCCGCCGACTCCGGCGACGATCCGCTCGCGCTCGCCGACCGGCAGTTCCGCGACTACCTCGCGTCGATGGAGCGGCTCGGGGTCCGGTCGGTGAACCTCTACCCGTACGCCACCGACTACGTGCCCGAGATCCTCGCCCAGGTCCGCGTCCTGATCGAGAAGGGGTTCGCCTATCGCTCGGACGACGGCTCGGTCTACTTCGAAGTGGCGAAGTTCCCCACGTACGGCAGCCTCTCCGGGCAGCGACGCGAGGAACTCCGGCCGGGGGCCCGACTGGAGCTCGACCCCCGCAAGCGCGCGCCGGAGGACTTCGTGATCTGGAAGGCGGCGACGCCGGGGGAACCGAGCTGGGAGAGCCCCTGGGGCCCGGGCCGTCCCGGTTGGCACATCGAGGACACCGCGATGACCGGCCGCCTCCTCGGCGACCGGTACGACCTGCACGGCGGCGGGGTCGACCTGATCTTTCCGCACCACGAGGCGGAGGTCGCGCTCGCCGAATCGGCCACCGGGGTCGCGCCCCTCGCCAACTACTGGATGCACGGCGGCCTCCTGCTCCTGGAGGGGACGAAGATGTCGAAATCGCTCGGGAACGTCGCCGTCCTCGACGCGGTCCTGGACGAGTACGGACCGATGCCGTTGCGGCTCTACTATCTCAACGTCTCCTACCGGAGCCCCCTCGAGTTCGACCCGGCGCGCAGCCTCGTCGAAGCGCGCGAGGCGTACGACCGGCTCGCGCAGCCCGCCCAGCGGATCGCCGAGCTGCTCGAGCGGGGCGGCGCCGACCGCGAAGGGGAGGAGATCTCCGAGGGGGTCGAGGCCGAGGCCGACGACCTGGTCGAACGTCTCGACACGCTCCTCGCCGACGACTTCGCCACGCGCGAGGCGATCGCGGCGCTCTACGGATGGGGGCGCCGGGTCGGGGAGCTCGGCTCGCTCGCCCGCTACTCGGGTGCCTCCCTGGAGAGCCTCTACGGGCCGTACGAGTGGGCCGAGGAGGTGCTCGGGCTGTTCGTTCGGGACGCGTCGCGGACCGGGGGCGCGTGGAGCGAGATCGTCCCCGTGCTGCTCGAAGCGCGGGCCCGCGCGAGGGCGCGGGGCGACTTCGCCGAAGCGGACCGGATCCGGGACGCGCTCGCCGCGCGCGGCATCCGCGTCCAAGACGGCGCCGACGGGACGCGCTGGGAGTTCGACACCTCGGGGTAGCTCGCGTGCGCGGCTTCGGCTTCGAGGAGCACGGGGGGCTCGATCGGCTCGCCTACGTCGACATCCCCGCCCCGCCGACGGGGGCCGGCGAAGTACGCGTACGGGTCCGGGCGGCCGCGTTCAACCGGCTCGACCGGTTCACGCTCGCCGGGATCCCAGGGGTCCCGGTCGTTCGACCGCACGTGCTGGGCTCCGACGGGGCGGGGGTCGTCGAGTCGGTCGGCGACGGGGTATCGGACCTGGCGGTCGGGACGAAGGTTCTCCTGAATCCGGGCCTCTGGGACGGGACATGCCCCGCGTGTCGGGCGGGCGACGAAGCACTGTGCCGGGAGTACCGGATCGTCGGCGAACACACTCAGGGGACGGCGACCGAACTCGTGGTCGTGCCGCGACGGAACGTCCATCCCCTGCCCGACCGGTTCTCCTTCGCCGACGGAGCGGCCGCCCCGCTCGTCTTCCAGACCGCCTGGCGAGCGTTGCGGACGATCGGGGGCGTCTCCCCCGGCGACCGCGTCGCGATCGTTGGGGGAGGTGGCGGCGTGCCGACGGCCGCCGTCCAGGTCGCGAAGTTGTTGGGAGCTCGCGTGGCCGTTGTGACTCGGACGCCGGCGAAGGGGGACCGCCTCCGCGCCCTCGGCGCCGACGACGTGCTGGCGCTGGACGACGAGCACCCGCTCGACAAGAGCCTCTGGCAGTGGAGCGAGAAACGCGGCGTGGACGTCATCTTCGACTCGGTCGGCGCTCCGACGATCCCCCGGTCGCTGCGGGCGGTCGCCCGCGCCGGCCGGATCGTGGTGATCGGCGCGACCGCGGGACCGGTCGCGGAGATCGACCTGCGGACGCTCTTCTGGCGGCAGGCGTCGATCCGGGGGAGCACGATGGCCTCGGCCCACGAGTTCGCGGAGGTTCTCGCGGAGCTCGGGGAGGGACGCCTCCGGCCCGTGATCGACTCGGTCCACCCGTTCGATCGGGCCGCCGACGCCTTCCGCCGGTTCGATGCCCCGGACCTGTTCGGGAAGGTCGTCGTCGACCTGCCGGCGCCGTGACGCCCGCCCCGCGAATCCGGCGTATTTCTCCTCCGAGAGTCGACAATTGGCTCGGTGACTCTTAAATACAGGAACCCAACCTTTCTTCGAGCGTGAGCCGTTCATTGGGCCTTCCCTCGACGGCCGGGGGAACGGAGAACGCGGCCCGCCGATCGATGCGAGGAGCCTCTCTGGCCCTCCTGCTCGTGCTCCTGGTCGTGGGGAGCAGCCTGTTCGTCGCGGTGGCGTCGACCGCGCGGGGGGCCGCCCCGCCCGAGTCCGCGTCGCTCGCGCCCGCGGACGCCGTCGCGCCCGCCCTGGCGACCCACGGAGACCTGGTCGTCGCGGCCGGCCAAACGGTCGTGATCCACCCGACGCCCGGCACCGGTCCGTTCTTCCAGGGCGGCAACATCACCGTCGAAGTCGGCGGAACGTTGGTCGTCAGCAACGCCGACCTCGCGTTCGTCCAGTACGTCTCCGAGAACGGCCCGGCCCTCTCGCGGCTCTCCCACATCTACCACTTCACCGATGCCGGGACCGTCGACATCCTGAACTCGACGGTCACGACGCAACTCCTGGGCGTGCCGAACGCCTACGCGAAGCTGAACGTCACGGTCACCGGGACGATGGACATCTGGAACTCCACCCTCGAGTTCCCCGGCTGGCTGACCGCCACGGGCGCCGGCGCGACCTTGACGATCAACTCGTCCGTCGTGCGCGGCAACCCGCAAGTCCCCGAGCTGGTCGAGCCGACCGTCATCCTCGGCGACACCGAGTTCGCGCCCTCGATCCTCGCGACGAACGGCGCGACCTTGAACCTGTTCAACGCGACCCTGAACAACACCTACGCCGACGACACCTCGGTCAACGCGATCCCGACCTCCGCCCCGCTGAACGCGTCGACCCCCGTCATCTCGAGCGGCCTCAACATCACCTACCTCGCGACGCCGAACGACCCGGCCAACCTGACCCAGGACTACCTCTACCCCGGCGGGATCGCCGGCGGGGAGGTCGGGGTCTTCTACAACAACACGAACCTCGGTCCGTCGACCGCGACCGTGACCGTCTGGTTCGCGGGCGTCGGCTACCCGCTCGGCACGATGACGTTCGTGAACCGGTCGGGCGAGGTCGCCACCCTGCCGTTCTCGACCGCGCTGACCGCCTACATCAACCACATCGGCGTGCTCGGCTACTTGAACGCCACCGGCGACTTCGACGCGGGGGCCTCCCAGATCTCGATCGCCTTCACCGACCTGGTCGGAGGGGCCGTCGTCGCCAACCAGACGTTCCTCGTCCTCGACCCGCCGCTCCAGTACAACATGGTCGCGTCGGGGGCCGGGAGCCAGGTCAACTCGGTCGACTCCGCCTTCGACCTGACGTACACCACGGTCCCGACCTCGCCGCTCTCCCAGAACTCCCCGTACCCCTGGGCGTCGAACAAGTTCCTGGTCCAGGACGGCGCGTCCCTCTACCTGGCCAATCCGTCGGTGACGAACCCGATCACCGCGGTGTTCTCGCAGTCGGCGTTCGCGCCGGACAACACGAGCACCGTCTACCTCTACCGGTGGGCCGCCTTCAACATGACCGGCCTCGGGCACCTGCTCCCGGTCCAGGGCGCGGTGTTCAACGCCTACTACTCGTTCAACTCGGACCAGGCGAACAACGCCACGGCGAACGCGCTCAACGCGCTCTCCACCGCCAACCCCGCGATCTGGGGGTACGTGCAGCACTGGGACGCCGTCCACGGCATCTCGACGTACGCGACCAGCGGCCTCAACGGCACCGCCTATCGGCTGCTGGCGTCCGGGGAGATCACCGGCGCGACCGTGCCGGACGGGATCTTCCTCGGCGGCTACCACATCGGGATCGTCATCCCGACGCCGACGAACAACACCCAGTGGTTCAACTGGTCGGTGAGCCCGTACCCCGTCGGGGTCGCCCAGGGAACGCCGCACTACGGGTCCCCGGACTGGGGTCCGGGCCTCAACTTCCCGTCGTACTTCGTGGGCGTGGACGTCGAGCCGGTCGTCGTGACCGCCAACGGCACCGTCGCCGTCGATGCCACGGTGCGGATCGGCCAGGAGTTCGGCGCGGAGATCACGATCCAGGACACCGGCACGGGTCGCGTCTTCCAGGTCGGCGGCCTCCTCTACTACAACGCCTCGCAGTCGTCGCTGCTCGCGTCGGCCAACATCCCGATCGACCTCGACCACGCCGGCGAGAGCTTCACCTTCAACCTGACGTGGCTGATCAACGACTCGCGCACCGGCCTGCGCGGCGCTCCGTTCGCCAACACGTTCGAGGTCGTCCTCTACTGGAACGACGGCAACGCCACGCTCGGCGGGGCATCGACCACGCTGCTCGTCAACGCGGTCATCGCCCAGTCGCAGATCCGGTTCGTCTCGTTCACGCCGCCCGCGTCGACGACGATTTACCTCGACCAGTCGTACCTCTCGCAGTTCGTCCTCCAGTACAACGGCTCGCAGATGGCGACCGTGTCGCTGGTGGCGACGCCCACGACGGGGAGCGGCGCGCCGGTCGTCATCGCGGCCGGGCAGTTCTTCCAGGGCGAGAACAACCTGACCTGGTTCTCGCTCGGCCAACGCCTGAGCGCCGGAACGAGCTACACGCTCACGGCCGTCGCCACGTACAACGGGGTCACGAACCGGACCGTCCTGCCGGGCACGTACTCGGTCCCGGCGGCCCCGACCTCGGCGACCAGCTTCCTCTTCCAGAAGTTCCTGGGCCTGCCGCTCTGGATGTGGCTCGCGATCGCCGCGGCGGCGATCGTCGCCGTCGTCGCGCTGCTCCTCGTCTCTCGCCGCCAGGCGGCGGGCAAGCTCGTCGAATGCGGCGAGTGCGGCAACCTGATCCCCGAGGACGCGACCGTCTGTCCGAAGTGCGGCGCCGAGTTCGAGTCCGACCTCGTCCGTTGCAGCCGGTGCGCCTCGACCATCCCCGCGAATTCGGCGGTCTGCCCCGAGTGCGCCGCGCAGTTGCTCGGCGTGCCGGGCACCGCGCCCGAGGAGGCCGAGCGGCAGGGCTACCAGGACTTCACCGAGAAGTACCGCGCCGAGGCCAAGAAGGAGCTCGGCGAGAACTACAACGAGGGGTCGTTCTGGGACTGGTGGAAGCGCCAGCCGTCGTACGTCTCCTACAGCCAGTGGAAGGTCCAGCAGGGCCAGGGCGCGCCCCGGATGGGCATGAGCGAGCCCCCGGCCTCGCCGCCGGGCGGCGAGCTCGCGGCCCCTCCGACCCCGGTCGTCGCCCCGGCACCGTCCGCGCCCGCGCGCGCCGCCGTC